>JBFGZH010000074.1:0-10478 GCA_041586895.1 Psychromonas sp.
CCTTAATAGGGTCAATAACAATACTGCTATAGGGTAAAGATGCAGAGAAGAGTCCGGTTTATTAAGCAGCTAACTGCTCAGTAGCTGCTTAATAGTGCGCGTTAGTCTTTCAGCGTCTCCTGCAAATACTGAGTAAAACGAGCCCAGGATTTTTTATCGGCATCGGCGCGATAAGCGCTTGAAGCAAATACCGTGAAAGCATGCGGTGCGCCGCCATAGGTGATCATCTCATGACTAATCTGATGTGCTTCTAATTCAATTGCCAGTGCGGCATATTGCCCCATGCTGATATTTTTATCGGCGCTGCCATGGAGAATTAACAACTTGCCGCGTGTCTGTTTGTAGTTCTGGCCCGTTGGCGTTGCTAAGCCGCCATGAAATGTAACAAAGCCTTTTAAATCGGCACCAGAGCGTGCATATTCGAGCACCGCCGCGCCGCCAAAGCAGTAGCCCATGGCAACTGCGTTTTCAGCATTAGCACCATTAGCGCGGGCTACCTGTAAAGCACCGCTCATTAAGGCGCGCATTTTCGCCCGGTCTTTGTATAACTCGCCGGTATGCTGGCGTTTATCTTTTACTTCTGTTGGCCTTACCCCCTCACCAAAAAGATCTGCCGCAAAAACACTGTAGCCCAAATCCGCGAGCATATTGGCGCGCTGCACTTCGTAGTCAGTTAAACCGTCCCAATCATGGATAAGTAAAACCAGAGGCGCATCACGCGACGGGCTAATATAGTAACCTTGATAAGCCTCCCCCTGTACTTGATAAGTGATAAATTTACCATCCGCACTCGCCAGCGGCGCCAACAGCAATAGCCATGCATATGTCATTAATCGCTTCATTTTCTGCTCCTTAGGTGTTAAATAAGCAAAGAAAAACCTTATACTGCCTGCTAACGTTAGTATCTGCTTGTGCTCCAGTCAAAACTTCTAAATAACTGAAGCGGCTATGCATGCTATTCCCAGCTGCTGAGCAGTTTCAACAACAATGCATTTAACTGCTGTTGTTCCGCTTCTGATAATACGCTCACCTTTTTCTGCTCACAGATATCGAGCTCATGACGAACCTTATCAATCAGCTGCTTGCCTGTTTCTGTTAATTGGACTAATTTACTGCGTTTATCCTCGGGATTATTAAGGCGCTCTACCAGGCCTGCATCCGCGACTCGGTTAAGTACCTTGGTTAAGCCGCCGGAGCTGAACAGCATAGAAGAGTAGAGCTCGGTAGGCGATAAACAGTAAGGCTCCCCTTCTCTGCGCAGGGTCATCAGCACACCAAAATCTGCGCGCTGCAGCGCATATTTTTCTATGATCAGATCTAACCCCTGATGCAGATAATCATGAATACGGTGTATGCTCAGAATGGCCGGTAAATGAGTTGTAAACGATTCAGGACAATGCCCCTCGAACTTTTTCAAAATATTAGTAACGCTTTCTTGTTTAGACATTATCTTCCCTCTTAATAAGGGAACAAATATACCTTGCTAGAAAGGCAAACTCCAGTTACTATCTTTCCGGAAAGATAAATGAGAGACAGCGATGAAAACCAATATATCCATGCCCCTGCTGCTACTACTGGCAGCCATTTTTGCTATGACGCCCTTTGCCATTGACAGCTATCTGCCGGCTATACCCATGATAGCGGATGACTTAAATACGAATACATCATTGGTCGCGATCACCGTCAGCATCTATATACTCGGCCTGGCTATCGGGCAGCTGATCGGTGGGCCGCTGTCGGATCGCTTTGGCCGTAAACCTATTATCGTGTTCGGCCTGCTGATTTTTGCTCTAGGAAGTTTGCTGCTTGCCAATACCCAGTCACTAACCATGTTATGGATATGGCGTGTGCTGCAGTCTCTCGGTGGGGGCATTGCCGTGGTCGGCATACCAGCCATTATACGCGACAAGGCCGTCGGCAAAGAAGCGGCCCGCTTATTTTCGCTGATTGCATTGATTATGATGGTTGCTCCTGCAATTGCGCCCACAGTCGGCACTCTGATACTGCACAGCTTAAGCTGGCATTGGATTTTTATTCTACTCAACATCGTTGCTGTGCTTGTCGCTATAAGTGCCTTTTTGGTGATACCGGCAAGCAAGAGAAAGCAACAAAGTAAAGGCTCTGCAGGCTTTCTATCGGTATTGAGCGAGCGCCGCGCGCTTGGTTACCTGCTTGCACAGGGGTTCAGCCATGCCGTACTGATGACCTTTATTACCAACGCTCCCTTTGCCTATATAGAGCATTTTCAAGTCAGCGAAAAACTATTTTCCGGGTTGTTTATCGTCAATGTCACCGCGATTATCATTATTAACCGCATCAATAGCTTATTACTACATCGCTATGAACCGGCAAGTTTATTAAAGGCTTTCCTTGGCATGCAGCTGCTCGGTGCACTGCTCTTAGTCAGTGCCATGCATTTTGCCCCTGAAAATCTCTGCTTAGCAGTGACCGGATTTGTGATTTGTATTGGCGCCATCTCCGGTATTATACCGAATTCCAGCACCTGCTTTATGCACTATTTTGAAAACAATGCCGGTATCGCTTCCGCGTTACTTGGCGCGGTGCAATATGGTATTTCTGCCACTGTCAGTGCCTTAGCCGCCATATTAAGCCATGATTCGCTGTGGCCGATGATCTTAACCATGCTGATAGCAAACCTAATCGCGCTGGCGGGCGTATTGGCTGCCGCAAAAGCTGAGTCCAATCATCAGCCCGCTCTGGTGGCTAGTACACAGCTTTTAGCTGATCAATAGTCACCTCCCCTTACTGCGCATAAAAGATTTGTAGCCGCGCTCAACAGCCTTACAGAAATATGCAATCTCGACTATGCTGGATAAGAGAGTCGCGTTGTTTTTTGATATCAGCTAAGGGGGCGTTATGCCGCTTAAAAAGTTAAAAGATTATTTAGATGATCATAACATTAAATATACTGTCATTAGCCATTCTAGCGCTTTTACTGCACTGGAAGTGGCCGCTTCGGCCCACTTTCCGGGTAAAGAATTGGCCAAAACCGTGATAGTGAAAATTGACGGCAAAATGACGATGCTTGTTTTACCTGCCGCGAATAAAATTGACTTCGATTTACTGAAAAGCGTCACTAACGCCCAACAGGTCGAATTAGCCGAGGAAGATGAATTTATCAGCCTGTTTCCAAATTGCCAGGTAGGCTGTATGCCGCCTTTTGGCAATTTGTATAATATGCAGGTATATGTCGCACAAGCGTTAAGTGCAGCTGAAGAGATTGCTTTTACAGCAGGATCCCACTCAGAACTGCTAAAATTAGCCTATAGCGATTTTGCTCAGTTAGTGAAACCTGTTGTTAAACATTTTTCACTGCCGCGTTAAATTTGTCATTAACACCTTTACAGCGCTCAATCATGTTAAAGACCTTGCTGCATTGCCAGCTTTATAGCTGCCCTTTAATAAAAATGGAGTGTGTTTTAACTGCCGGCCAGGCCTTGCTGCGGCTGCTCAATAAGTCTTCGCTGCAGTACTTTCAGCAATACTCCGTAAGCGGGTAAAAACAGCGCTAAACTGATAATAAGTTTAAAGCCGTAATCGACACTGGCAATTTCCGGCCAGTGTGTCGCCATAAAGCTGTCCGTTGACGCATAAAATGCCAATCCAAAAAAGACAAGCGTATCAACTAAGTTGCCAATAATAGTTGAAGCGGCAGGAGCAACCCACCAGGTGCGCATTTGTCTTAATTTGGCAAAGATGGTGATATCCATTAGTTGCCCAAGCAGATAAGCGGCAAAGCTTGCAAAAGCGATACGGAAAACAAAGTTATTGAACTCTGAGAGTGCTGCAAAACCTTGAAAGTCGCCCTGCTGAAACAGCACGCTGAGCAGGTATGAAAGCAGCAGCGCAGGAAACATGGTCTTAAAAATTATCTGCCTTGCTGCACTCTGGCCGAATAGTCGCACGGTAAGATCGGTGGCCAGATAAACAAAGGGGAAACTGAACGCTCCCCAAGTGGTATGAAAACCGATAATTTGAAAAGGTAATTGCACCAGGTAGTTACTGGCGCAGATAATTGAGATATGCAGGCTGACCAACACCGTAAGTGCACGGCGGGTTTGCTGCGTTGTTAGCATTAACATATTGTGACCTTTTTATTTGTAAAATTGGCGGGGTGAGGGAACCCGCGATTAAAAATGTGTTAGCTGTAATAGTCTAGCCCTTTCGGGCTGCACATTATAGCTATGTTTTATAACCGGGCAAGCGCTTATTTAAAAGCTGCGCGACGCGCTTCATAGGCCTCGGAAAATGCCGTGATCGACTCATGCTCATAGGGTTTTAAACCGGCCACCACTAACTTTTTAATGCCGCGACCAATCCTTTGTTCGCCATCGGCAATATCGAAATGCAGAAAGTTATCGGCGCGCTTTGGCTGTACTTCAAAAAGCGAGTCGGCCAGTTTAACATCGACGGGATTGTTCAGCGATAAGGTATCAAACTCAAAGCTCATACTGTTATACATAACCAGCGGACGCGCCGGATTGAACATGACATTGTGTTTCTTCATTAACGGCATTAATAGCGTCGGGAAATTCTGCCCGGAAAAAAGCACATAGTTTTTAATTAAAGAGTCAATCAGAGCAGAGTCGTGGCTGGTACGGCCCTGTCTACTGATCTCCAATACGCTTTTACCCTGTTCATTGCTAATCACAAGATGCTCGCCATCGTCTTCGGGGAAAACCAATCCCATATCCGCCCCCACCATATTAGTGAAGGTGAAACTCATCGACTCACTGACCCCGTATTCATTTAAAGCCAATGAGAAGAGTAAGTCTCCCGGTACACAGAAACGTTTATTGTCAGGATCATGAATAGGATTGAAATCATGGCATTGTTGCTTAGCAAAGCAGCTGGCCTGCTCTGCTGAAATACTAATAATATTGCCACGTTTTGTGTAATAAGGTTCTAATAACATCAGGGCTCTCTTAAAGACGGGGAAAATTAAAGCGTCAATTATATACTTATTTGCGCTAAAGATGCTAATTTAGATAGTTTTTTATAAGCCTTTACGCGGCCAGATTTTTGCATTTTCATTGATAACAGGTATATAGTATGCCGGCTTAATTTAATGATATAGCCGCCTAGTTTAAAAATACCGCAGAGGTAGGAATGAGATGAAAATAATTAATGGCCTTAAAGACATAGTCGATCAGTTTGATACATTTATTCTGGATCAATGGGGAGTACTGCATAACGGCGGCCAGGCTTTTGCAGAAGCGATTACAGCACTGCAGTTTTTAAAGGCACATAATAAAAAAGTGGTGATCCTTTCCAATAGCGGCAGAAGCAGCGCTTTTTCTTACCAGCGTTTAGCTGAATCGGGCATTGCCCGGGATCTGTATCTCGATGTATTAACATCCGGCGATCATATGCGCCACAACTTTAAGCAGGGCAAATTTAAGCATCTCGGGAAAAACGCGCTGTTTTTTACCTGGGATAATGATTACAGTGTGCTGGATGACTGCGGATTAATCGACAGTGATCTCGAAGAGGCGTCATTTATTCTCTGCAGCGGGGTTGACCGCGGCAACCTCAAAAATTATCTGGATGATCTGAAAACAGCTCGCCAGCGTAATCTTGAATTAGTGGTCAGTAATCCGGATCTTGTGGCGATGACACCGGACGGCTCGTTAAAAACCTGTCCGGGCGCCATTGCTAAAGCCTATCAGGAGATGGGCGGCAGCGTTCACTGGCATGGCAAACCACAGCATGATATTTATAAGATGTGTGAGCAATTAGTGGGCGGATGGGATAATGCCATTGCTGTCGGTGACAGCCTGGAGCATGATATAGCAGGGGCAAATAATGCCGCTATATCAAGCTTATTTATTAGCAGCGGTATTCACGCGACAGAAATTAGCGATCCACAAAGCATTGCTGCGTTAAGCGATAAATTTGCCGTTCAACCCAGTCATTGCGTGGACTGGTTTAAGGTGTAGACGACAATATTCCCTGCCACACCTTCTCAGGTGCCTATGCCAGCCCCTGAGAAGGCTTGATTCCAATCAACTTAAGTATTGCTTTAAAATCGATTTTGGCTACAATTTAACTGTATATTTAGCCAGATAACTTTACAAAAGTATTCACGCTAACAATTTCAGGTAAACGGGCGAATATGTCATTTAATCAGCCGATAAAACCCGCCAAGGATATCGAAGCCGTGCGCAGATCCGCTTTCTGGCACTTAGGACGACGTGATCATAGCGAACAGGAGCTGCGCCAGAAGCTGGCGCGTAAAACCGATAATCAGCAATGGATTGATGCCGTTATCAATGAGTGTTTTGAATATAATTATCTCAATGATACGCGCTTTATAGAGAGTTTTATTCGCGCCTCACAAAACAAAGGCTATGGAATTAACCGTATTAAACGCGATCTGCAGCATAAAGGGATCACGGCAAAGCAGTTAAACACGGCCTTAATGGACCAGCCATTTGACTATCTAGCCAGTGCAGCAGAACTGCTGGCCAGGAAATATAACCGGCATCTGGGCAATCCGAGCAGCAAGCAAAAAGCGATGGCTTTTCTGCAGGGCAAGGGCCATGATTTCGATGCTATATTTAAGGCCATTGAGCTGCACAATGAAACCTATCCTGTTGAGGATGGTGATTATTTGAGTGAAGCCATCACAGTGCTGGAGCGTAAATTTAAAACGGCAATAAGTGATCGTAAAGTGCACGATAAAGCGATGCGTTTTTTACTTTCCCGAGGATACAGGTACGCAGATATACAGGATGCTATTCGCGTCCATAATCAGCAAATAAATGAAGACAGTTAACAATACCGGAATAAATAGATGGCAAAGGCAAAGATAAAAATTGCGTATGTATGCAGTGAATGTGGTGCAGACTATAGCAAATGGCAGGGGCAATGCAGCGAATGTAAAGCCTGGAATACCATTACTGAGTTTAGAGAAGCGGCATCAAGCAGCTCGAAGTCGGTTAATGCAGCCATTAATCGCAATATAAACGGCGGTTATGCCGGTACATCGAGCAATGGTGTGCAGCGTATCTCTACCGTACAGGTAGAAAATGCCGCGCGGGTCAGTACCGGGCTTTCCGAGCTGGATCGCGTCCTTGGCGGCGGCATTACACTGGGCTCTGTTGTGCTGCTCAGCGGCGATCCCGGTGCAGGAAAAACCACCCTGCTAACTAAGGTGGCTGAGGTCATGTCACAGACAATGCAGACGCTCTATGTCACCGCAGAAGAGAGCCTCAGTCAATGGGCTAAACGCGGCATTGAACGTTTAAACCTTAATTTTAACCAGGATAACTTTTTACTCTCCGATACCGATTGCATTGAGGATATAGTCGAGCAGTGTGTAGAAAACAATATCAAGTTTTTGATTGCCGACTCCATTCAGGCATTTGAATCCAATGCAGCGGAAGGCTCTGCCGGCGGTGTCACTCAGGTTAAAACCTGCGCCAAAATTCTCAACCGCCTATGCAAACAACACGGCATCACCCTCATTCTTGTTGGCCAGGTTAATAAAAATTCACAGATGGCCGGGCCGCAGACGCTAAAACATATTATTGATACTGCGGTTCATATTGAAGTCAACGATGCTTCGGTGCGTATTCTCCGTGCCGATAAAAACCGTTTTGGTGATACCGAGCAGGTCGGCATTTTCCAAATGACGGAAAAAGGCATGCACTCTGTTGATAATCCCAGCCGCCTTTTCCTTTCCGGCAGTGAAGAGCACTTTGAAGGCTCGGCAATCACAGTGATCAAGGACGGTGCACGCAATCTGCTGATTGAGATTCAGGCATTAGCCACTGAAGTAGAAGGCGAAAAGTCGATCCGCAACTGTATCGGTATTTCCTACAGCCGCTTATCACTGATCACGGCAGTGCTGAAAAAACATGGCGGCATTCCCACCTATTACGACATCAATATCAGCCTGGTCGGCGGCCTGAAGATGGCCGACTCGGAAACCTCAACCGATATGGCGGTTACTGCCGCCCTGCTCAGCTCTATTAACTCCAGACCCGTACCGCAGGACTCGGTATTTATCGGCGAGCTGGCACTGACCGGCGAACTGCGCCAGATTCCACAGATAGTCCCACGGGTGCGGGAAGCCTTAAGTCATGGTAAAAAACAGATCTATATACCAGCCGTGGCTTACCATAAATCGATGCTGCAATATGTGAAGGGGGAGCAATCTATTATTCCGCTGAAAAATGTTCGCGAGCTGATAGAGGCGTTAAATTAATTTTTGTCATTGACAAAATACCTCTATTTTTCAGTCCGCCAGGCAAACAATAAGCGGACTGAAACCTCTGCTCTATATCAAGACACTTTTTTTAAGCTGTTCATATAACCGCGCCAGCCGCCAAACTCACTGATCTCCGTCGCTGTTTCGACTGCATATCCTTCACAGATAAAGCTGCTTACCCAACTGCCGTCTTCCAGCTCGACTTTACCTAAACCTAAGGGTTGCGCAATGCCCTGCAGGAAGCTGCCGATAGTATGCTCAGGCAAGCGCCAGATCTCAACCTCAATGGCAGAGCCCTGCTCTGCGACACGGATCAAACCGGGGCGCAGAGGCGGCTCACCGGCGAGTGCATAGAAACGGTAATCAGCCGAGGTTTTACAGCTTTTAAGCAGTTGCCCATTACGCTCAAGCAGCTGACTATTCAATGGAAAACCGGATAGGTGCGCACCACAAACGGCAATATCTATATAGCCGCCTGCTGTCGCTTGTTCATGAGCGGTACCTAACGCAGGTAAGGCATGCCCTGTTGCACCTAATGTAAATCCATGCAGCTGCTGCAGTTGTGCTCCCGCACTGAGCAATACCCGATCAGTAAATGCCGGACCGAACAGAGTAACACCAAAAGGCAGGCCTTTATCGGTGAACCCGCCGGGCACTGCAATGGCCGCATAATCGAGCAGATTCATAAAATTAGTATAGTAACCGAGATTGGAGTTTAATCGAACCGGCTCAGCCTCAACCTCGGCAATACGATAGGTTGTCCCCGCAGTCGGGGTGATAATGCAGTCCACCTGCGCCAATATCTTATCGCATTCAACTTTGTAGGCCTGCAGACGATAGAGTGATTTAAATGCATCGACCGCAGAATGCTTCACCGCTCCGCCAATGATAGTTTCAATCACAGGCAGACACTGTTTAGGATCCCGGCTAAAGAACTCCTCTATTGCAGCATAACGTTCGGCAACCCAGGGACCTTCATAAAGCAGTTTAGCTGCTTGTAAAAAGGGTTGCAGGTTGATAGGAACAATCTTCGCGCCCGCTGCTTTTAACAATTGAATATTTTCTGTAAATAGTGCCCGGGTGCTGCTATCGCCAAAGAATTCCAGCTGTTCCGGTAATGGCAGTCCGATCTTTAAGGTGCTTAATGTATCATTAGGCTGATAACTGCTGATAGCGTTCTCCATTGTATTCGCTCGGGAGTAACAGTCCTTTTGATCCGCTTGTGCTGAGATCTCAAGCAATAGATTCAACTCATCGACCGTATTGGCAAACAGGGTCACGCAATCCAGGCTTTTACAGGCAGGCACAACACCAGTACAGCTTAACAGTCCTTTGCTCGCTTTTAAGCCGACAATATTATTTAACGCAGCAGGTACTCGTCCGGAGCCGGCAGTATCGGTTCCTAATGAGAAACAGACCTGCCCATTGGCTACCGCAACCGCACTGCCGGAGCTTGAGCCCCCGGAGATATATTCAGGAGCAAAGCTGTTTTTGACTGCGCCCCATGGACTACGCACACCGACCAGCCCGGTAGCAAACTGATCGAGGTTGGTTTTCCCCAGTGGAATCGCCCCGGCTTCCATTAATAACTTCACCACCTGTGCCGATTGCTGTGGCTGATAACTATAGGCTTCACAACCTGCCGTGGTCGGTAACAGCGACAGATCGATATTGTCTTTTACTGCAAAAGGAATACCGTAAAGCGGCAGCTCATCGATCGTTTTTTTGTCTAGTTCTGCTAATAAAACGCTCAACTGCTCTTCTGAGATAGTTGAAATCCAGACATTGTTACTGTCCGCCTTAGCTCCGATCAGTTTCTCTTTTAAGAAGCTCTGCACATTGATAGCGCCGCTACGATAAGCCTGTAACAGCGCATCAATTGTCATTAGTTGTTTATTCATTGCTGCTTCCTTATTGCTCTAAAACTAATAAACGTTGCCCGGCATGTACCTGGGCTCCCTCTTTCTGCACGATTGCCGAGACAACGCCGGCAGCAGGTGCGACCACCTCAATCTCCATTTTCATCGCTTCCAGCACCAGTAAAGGCTGCCCGGCGCTCACCTTCTCCCCCTCTGCAACCAGCGTTTTCCAGATATTGCCTGCCACATGGCTGTCGACCGCACATTGATCTTCTTTAAGCTCACTAATGCCGGTTTCAACCGCTGTCAACTCCTGCGCAGTGAAATTAGCCTGGCCGCTTTCCTGCCAACGCTGCCGCTCAGCTTCAAAGGCTTTCTGCTGA
>JBFGZH010000075.1:0-10467 GCA_041586895.1 Psychromonas sp.
CCCCAATTGCAGTAATTTACTGAACAATGACTTAGCTCAATCAATCATAATTAATGAGTCAAGGTACTAGCACGGTCTGTCTGGTGTTCAGCAATGCTATCATTAAGCCGTTTGCGGCTAATAAGCTGAAAAATAGATATCTCTATAGTACGCGGTCGCATTTAATTGACTGTTGTCAGTATCCGTCATCAGAGCCACGGCATTGAGATAGCGATAGGCTTTTTCATTTTTATGCGCACTGCCTTGATCGCCGAACTGGGCAATCATATCCTGGTATACATTTCTTTTTTCTGTGTACCAGGTGCCGATCTTGCTAATTTTACCGCGCACGGCAATCATCTTGGCGTTATCGTAAGCAAAAGCGTTGCCCCATTCGCTGTTTACCTCCTGATTGCTCGACCAGACATAATTGAGTGCCTGGGTACGCCAGACTCTCCAGCCGCCATCTTTGACAACGTAAATGCGCGCGGCATAGTCATCACCATCCTTGCTCCTTTCCTGTAACCCGGCAAGGCGGTTATCGACTCGCCATGACCAGTTAATATAGGGAGTCTGTTTCAGATCGATTTTCAGCTCTTTGGCGAGTCCGGAGGCCGATGAATAGCTGACGGCTTTAAGTGTTGCTTTGTTATCTAGGGTAATAATCGAATAATGGGTATTGCCGGAAAAAGATTTTTTGCTCCAGGCCGATAACGGCTCCAGTGCAAAGTTTGAGACAGTCAGTTTTTCCTGGGCATATAGTGAAGGGCTAAACGCCAGGCTCAACCCAAATAGGGCGGTGGTTGTTTTCATTACTATTCCTTATGGATTTATTTCGCTATTCTCGGGCTGTTTTTCACGCTAACTAGGTCATCAAATGTTAACTATAGATGGCTATTACGTAAATTTTCCGCCTTGTCGGAGTAAAAAATAGCCTTTAGCAGGAAGAGCGACGAAAGGTCAATAGACCCTAATATAGAACCGTATTTTAAACTTTAAATTTCAGCAGAAGTAAAGCGCAGGCTAAGATTTTCTGTGTAGAGGTAGTTGCAGGGCTGTTGAAGAAAATAAAAAGGCGTTAGAAAACGCCTTCCTGGAATCTAAATTTAGAACGGTTAAAGAGGATTAATCAATTGTTCCGCAGAAGCGGTAACCTTCGCCATGGATAGTGGCAATAATTTCCGGGGCATTAGGAATGCTTTCAAAGTGTTTACGAATACGGCGGATTGTCACATCTACGGTACGATCGTGAGTCTTTAATTCACGGCCTGTCATTTTCATTAACAGCTCGGCACGGGTTTGAATCTTGCCCGGATTTTCAATAAGGTGCAGTAGTGCTCTAAATTCACTACGTGGCAATTTAAAGATATCACCATGCGGGCTGATTAATGACCGGCTGTTCATATCCAGAGTCCAGCCGTTAAATTTATAGTTTTCTATTTTCTGCTCAGTTTCTTCCGAGTGAAGATTACTTTTCATTGTCCGCGCCAATAAATTACGGGTACGAATGGTTAACTCGCGGGGATTAAAGGGTTTGGTAATATAGTCATCAGCACCAATCTCCAGCCCCAATATTTTGTCCACTTCATTATCACGACCGGTTAAGAAAATAAGTGCAATGTTTTGCTTTTCACGCAGCTCTCGGGCCAATAATAAACCGTTTTTACCTGGCAGGTTAATATCCATAATAATCAGATTGATAGTGTTTTCTTTGACGACCTGGTGCATTTCATCACCATTGTCGGCTTCTAAAACGTTATAACCTTCAGCCTCAAAGACGCTTTTCAAGGTGTTACGTGTGACTAATTCATCTTCAACAATCAAAATGTTTGCTGTGGACATGGGAGCTCCTATTTTTGAATCCTGTATACTTTTTAATTTGCGAAGGAGATTTTAAAAACATTAAAGCAATACTGCTAATAAGCGTCACTTTACGGCATGCGTATTATTTTTAAAAATAAGTATTTGTTATTATATTAAACAAATATTTTACACTTACATACTCAAGCTACCTCAATATGTAAAATCGGCGGGTCGAGAGTTACCATATTCCAAGCGTTAAGGTGCAACGGTCGCGCTTTAAGTCAGTGCTTCATTACGCTGAGAGGCGACTTTTAGGGGTTGAGTTAACCATTTTCAGTAAAATAGCGGTATAGAATAATTGCGTGTGTATTTATTCCTTCATTTTATGGCGATAACTATAATTACTTAACATTCAGATAACAACTAGAAAGTCTATAAATAAGCACAAATAGCAAGGTTTTTATTGTTTTTAGCATACAAGCGCTCTTTTTTAAGGCTAGGAGGCTAATAATCACTATCAATCGAGTGTCTAGGTGTCAATAGAAAAGCTCTGCTTAAGCTCCTTTTGGCAAAGCAGGATAATCTGTAAAGCGCTGCGCGGCATTGCTCTTTATCCGAACTCCTATTGTACCGGTTGATTTTCCTGCATATCTTTTATATTCAATGGCTTATATTGGCTGGCAGGGAGTTGGAAGGGATGCGCAAAGAGCTGGGGAAACGCTTTAATAGGCACTTTTAGCGATAAAATCGGAATAACTAAACAGTCGCGTGTTTCCGTCAAGATAAAGCTTTGTTATGATAGCCTCTTTACTCTTTTAGTAATTAAACTTAATCTACAAAACTTTATAATAATTTATGCTTTATTTCCTCAGTTTAACTTTTAGACAGCGAATTTTTCTCAACTATTCGTTAGCGTTGAATTGATGAAATAAATCAGACTTTTTAAACCCGTGATTAATTGCGGGTTTTTTTGCATCACAGCAGGGATCGTTTACATGCGTGTACTTAAATTTGGCGGCACATCATTAGCAAATGCCGAACGTTTTAATCAAGTTGCAGATATTGTTATTAATAATCAGCAGCAATCACAAATTGCTTTAGTTTTATCGGCACCAGCGGGGGTGACTAACAACCTGGTTGCCGTGGTGGAAAAAACCAGTAAAGGGCTGTCTGCAGAAAGTAATCTTATCGATATTCAGCGTATTTTTGCCGACCTGATTAAAGGCTTAAAAAGTACCTATGAAGAATTTGCCGATGATCTTCTTAAAACCATTTTTGAGCGGGAGTTATCGCACTTAAGTGATTTACTCGAAGGCGTGCGTTTATTAGCGCAATGCCCGGCAAGCATTGAGGCGCAGATATTATCTAAGGGGGAGCTGCTAAGCATTGCCTGTATGAAGCAACTGCTAATCAGCAGAGGGCATTTAGTTGAGGTGATTAAACCCCAGGAAAAGTTAATTTCCTATAAAGGCGGCTATCTGGAAGCACAGATAGATATAGAAGCTTCGCGCGCTTTATTACTGCAAAAGCCACGAGTGAAAAATGCTATCTACCTGATGCCGGGCTTTACAGCTGGTAATGAACAGGGGGAAACCCTGGTACTTGGACGTAATGGCTCTGATTACTCTGCAGCCGTGCTGGCGGCCTGTTTAAAAGCGGAATGTTGTGAAATCTGGACCGATGTTGATGGCGTTTATAGTTGTGATCCGCGTTTAGTTAAAGATGCTAAACTGCTAAGTTCACTCAGCTATGCAGAAGCGATGGAGCTTTCCTATTTCGGTGCTAAGGTCTTACATCCTAAAACCATTGCCCCGATCGCCCAGCATCATATTCCCTGCCTGATTAAAAATACCCATAATCCTCAAGCAACCGGCACTCTGATCGGCGTTGAGCATGGTGATGGCGTGTTACAGGTGAAAGGAATTTCGGATCTTAAAGGATTAGCTATGCTGAGCCTTTCCGGACCTGGTATGAAGGGCATTGTCGGTATGGCCGGACGTATCTTTACGACTATTTCCCGTGCCGGTGTATCCATTATCCTTATTACCCAATCTTCGTCGGAATACAGCCTGGGCTTTTGTATCGCCTCTGATGACACGCAAAAGGCGCTTAATGCTCTGAATGAAGAGTTTGCGTTGGAATTTAAAAATAATCTTCTTGAAGAAATTGACGTCGTTGAAAACCAGGCCATTGTTTCTTTGATTGGCGATGGCATGAAAAAAGCCAAAGGGGTTGCCGCGCGTTTTCTTACCGCACTTACCGAAGCGTCCATTAATATTGCCGCCATCGCGCAAGGTTCATCAGAGCGCTCAATTTCCGTGGTGGTCTCTGAAGAAAAAGCACAGGAAGCTGTTATCGCCTGTCATCGAAAATTCTTTGGCAGCGTGCAGTATATCGATATGTTCCTGATTGGCTGTGGCGGTGTTGGCGGTGCCCTGGTGGATCAGGTTTATCGTCAGCAGGCGCGTTTACGGGAGCGTAATATTCAGATCCGTGTTTGTGGTATTGCCAATAGTCGCGCCATGTTGATGAATGATCAGGGGATCCAATTAGCAGACTGGCGAGAGCAGTTACAAGGGGCGACAGAGCCATTATCACTGCAGAGTATACAGTCACTGGTCAACCACTCGCATATTATTAACCCGGTTATTGTTGACTGTACCAGCAATGATGCCATTGCTGCACGTTATGCTGATTTTCTCGGCGCTGGTTTCCATGTGGTGACGGCTAATAAAAAAGCCAATACCAGCAGCATGGAGTATTACCAGCAATTACGTTTAACGGCCTTAATGAAACGCCGTAAGTTCCTGTATGACACTAATGTTGGCGCGGGTTTACCTGTTATTGAAAATATGCAGAACCTATTTAATGCCGGTGATCAACTGATCAAGTTTAACGGTATTCTATCCGGCTCATTATCATTTATTTTTGGTAAATTAGATGAGGGGGTATCGTTTTCCGAAGTGACCGCACAGGCGCGAAGCATGGGCTTTACTGAGCCTGATCCGCGCGACGATTTAAGCGGTACCGATGTCGCGCGTAAGCTGCTTATTTTAGCTCGTGAAGCCGGTATGGAACTGTCGCTTGAAGATGTTGAGATCGAACAGGCGCTGCCGCCGGGTTTTGATGATAGCGGCAGCACGGAAGAGTTTATGGCACGTCTTCCGGAAGCGGATGCTTACTTCAATGAACTGCAGGAAAGAGCCAATGAGCAGGGACAGGTACTGCGTTATGTCGGCAGTATCGAAGATGGTAAGTGCAAATGCAGTATTAAAGCAGTGGATGGCGATGATCCGCTTAATAAAGTAAAAGATGGTGAGAATGCTTTGGCATTTTACAGCCAATATTATCAACCGATTCCATTAGTATTAAGAGGTTATGGCGCAGGTACGGAAGTAACCGCCGCAGGCGTGTTTGCAGATGTATTGCGTACATTGAACTGGAAACAGGAGTTTTAAATGAGTGTTGTAGCATATGCTCCTGCCTCGACAGCAAATGTCAGTGTAGGGTTTGATGTATTGGGCGGTGCCTTGGCGCCAATTAGCGGAGAACTACTCGGTGATCGAGTACAAATAGCAGCAGGAGACGCTGGTTTTTCACTTGAGTGTATCGGCCGCTATGCGCATAAATTACCTAAAGAGCCGGAAAAAAATATTATTTATCAATGCTATATTGGTTACCAGGCTGCTATCGGTAAACTTAATAAAGAGATCCTGCCGGTTAAGATGATTTTGGAAAAAAACTTACCTGTAGGTAGTGGTTTAGGCTCTAGTTCAAGTTCAATTGTGGCGGCATTAGAAGCGCTGAATGCCTGGCATGATAACCTGCTTGATGAAAACAGCATGCTGGCATTAATGGGCGAAATGGAAGGACAGATCAGCGGCAGCGTACACTATGATAATGTTGCCCCCTGTTACCTGGGTGGCATGCAGCTGATGATTAATGAAGGCGGTATTATCAGTCAGACCATTCCTTCTTTTAAAGAGTGGTATTGGGTTGTTGCCTACCCCGGCATTACTATCTCCACCTCAGCGGCACGTGATATTTTACCGGCACAGTACCGCTTAAAGGAAACCCTGACTTATGGCCGCCGTTTAGGCGCATTTGTCCATGCCTGTTATAGCAACCAGCCACAACTGGCTGCCAAAATGCTTAAAGATGTGATTGCCGAGCCTTACCGCTCGCAGCTTATTCCCGGCTTTAAAGAAGCGCGCCGGGCTGCCGAGCAGAGCGGCGCTTTAGCGATGGGCATCTCCGGCTCGGGACCAACGGTTTTTGCCGTTATGACCGATCTGCAACAAGCCGAATCTTTACAAACTTGGTTAACCGAAAACTTCCTTCAAAACGATGAAGGATTTTGTCATATTTGCCGTCTTGATGAACAAGGCGCACGCGTGTTAGGAACAGAACTATGAACTTATACAATATCATCGATCACAGTGAACAAGTCAGCTTTCAACAGGCTGTCAAACAAGGATTAGGACGCGGACAAGGTCTGTTTTTTCCGGATTCTATCGAGCCACTGAAAAATATTGATGAATTATTAGCAATGAACCTGGTGGATCGCTCGACAGAGATTCTAGCGCATCTGATCGGGGACGAATTAAGTAAAGAAACCGTTCATGGTATCGTTTCTAAAGCTTTTACTTTTGCCGCGCCAGTTAAAAAAGTAACCGATAAGATCAGTGCTCTTGAGCTTTTTCATGGTCCGACATTAGCCTTTAAAGATTTTGGCGGTCGTTTTATGGCGCAATGCCTGGCGCAGTTTAATGACGATGGCAAAATTACTATTTTGACAGCAACCTCAGGCGACACCGGTGCCGCTGTGGCGCATGCTTTTTACGGCATGGAAAATATCGATGTCGTGATCCTTTATCCAAAAGGAAAAATCAGCCCGTTACAGGAAAAACTGTTCTGTACGCTTGGCGGTAATATCACCACTATTGCTATTGAAGGCACATTTGATGATTGTCAGGCAATGGTTAAGCAAGCCTTTGATGATCAGGAGCTTAAACAAGCGATTGGTCTTAACTCTGCCAACTCAATTAATATCAGCCGTCTATTAGCGCAAATCTGTTATTACTTTGAAGCCTTTGCGCAGTTAACTGCCGAACAGCGCAAGGAGCTGGTGGTATCCGTACCAAGTGGTAACTTTGGTGATTTAACGGCCGGCTTATTGGCCAAAGCATTAGGTTTACCGATCAAACGTTTTATTGCCGCAACCAATGAAAATGATACGGTACCGCGTTACCTTGCCGAAGGAACCTGGTCACCAAAGGCAACCATTGCCACGCTGTCCAATGCCATGGATGTCAGCCAGCCTAATAACTGGCCGCGTATCGAAGAGCTGTTTAAGGTAAAAGGCTGGTCACTCTCTGAACTGGGTTACGGCAAGTTAAGTGATGAAGAAACCAAAACAGTATTAATTGCAATGGATAAATTAGGTTACCTATGTGAGCCGCATGGCGCCATTGCATACAGTGAACTGGCGAAACAGCTGCAGGAAGGTGAAACAGGTTTATTCTTATGTACAGCACATCCGGCTAAATTTAAAGAGAGCGTTGAAGAAATTCTAGGGCGTGATATTTTCATTCCTGAAGAGCTTGCATCGCGTGCGGATTTACCATTACTTTCCAAAGAGTTTCCAGTGGACTTTGCGAAGGTGCGTGAACTGTTAATGTCTCTATAGGCACTAAAAATAGAGCAATGTGCAAATAATAAAGAGCGTGAAATACGCTCTTTTTTTGTTGGAGCTTAAAATGAGTAAAGTCTTAAATGATCTTTTGGGTCAGCTTAGTTTAGAAAAATTAGAAGCGAATTTATTTAGAGGCGAAAGTCAGGATCTTGGTTTAGGGATGGTGTTTGGCGGACAAGTGATGGGCCAGGCTATCTCTGCGGCGAAGGGGACGGTGCCGGAAGATTACCGGGTGCACTCTTTTCATTCCTACTTTTTACTCAAGGGCGATACGCAGCAGCCGATTGTCTACGACGTCGAGCGCATTCGTGATGGTAAATCCCTGGCAACAAGGCGCATCAAGGCGGTGCAGAATGGCCAGGCGATCTTTTATATGACCGCTTCTTTTAAAGCCGAAGAAAAAGGTTTTGAACATCAGGATAAAATGCCTGATGTGCCTGATCCTGAAGATTTGATTTCCGAGCAGGAGATGGCCTTGATTCACTCTGATCTGTTACCGGAGTTTATCTGTAATAAGCTGGTGGCTGAAAAGCCGATCGAGATGCGTCCAGTGACGCTTATTAACCCTGCCGATCCCGATATTGAAGAGCCTAAGCGTCTGATCTGGCTGAAAGCAAACGGCAAAATGCCCGATGATCCGTCCATTCACCGCTATCTATTAGCTTACGCATCGGACTTTAATTTTTTACCGACCGCATTACAGCCTCACGGTGTTTCGTATTTTACCGAAGGGGTACAGGCGGTTACTGTGGATCACTCTATGTGGTTCCATAACGACTTCCACCTTGATGAATGGTTATTGTATGCCATAGAAAGCCCTGTTGCATCAGACGGACGAGGCTTAGTCCGAGGACAGTTTTTTACGCGCGAAGGAAAATTGGTCGCATCGACTATTCAGGAAGGACTGATCAGACAAAGGCCGGTTAAAGCCTAAATAAAAAAGGGAAGTTAAGCACTTCCTTTTTTTATTGCCATAGAGAACTGGCGCCGTTCACCAGCCATTGCGCAAGCGCCGATCGCGTTTTTCATCTTCCATTACGTGATAATAATTTTTTTATGACTACTCTAAGATCATATGCTTAGCTTTTAGAGCAGCCGTGTTGAGCAAATGAATATTGTCCAGGGGGCGTTAATGGTTAAAAAAATAGGTGTTTTAACAAGTGGTGGTGATGCACCGGGCATGAATGCAGCAATCCGTGCAGTCGTACGGGAAGGCTTGCATCAGGGGTTGGAAGTTTATGGTATTTATGAGGGCTATGCAGGTTTGCATCAGGATAAAATTAAGCCGCTTGATCGCCGCTCTGTTTCTGATGTCATTAATTATGGCGGCACTTTTCTGGGATCAACACGTTTTCCTGAATTTAAAGAAGAGAGTGTACGTAAAGAAGCCATTAAAAATCTTAAAAAGCATGGCATTGATGCTTTGGTGGTGATTGGTGGTGATGGTTCATATATGGGAGCCGAAAAAATCACAGAAATGGGCTTTCCGTGTATTGGTATTCCCGGCACCATAGATAACGATATTCCCGGTACTACCTATACCATAGGCTACGATACGGCACTCAATACTGTTGTTGAAGCCATTGATCGCTTACGTGATACATCCGCATCCCATAAGCGCATCTCTATTGTGGAAATCATGGGCCGCTATTGCGGTGACCTGACCTTAGCAGCAGCAGTCGCGGGTGGTATTGAATTTGTGGTGGTTCCGGAAAAAAATTATAGCGAAGCTGAGTTATTAGCAAAGATCAAAGCCGGCATCGGCAAAGGTAAAACCCATATGCTTATCGCAATGTGTGAGCACGTAACAAATGTCAATATTCTGGCTAAAAATATTCAGGCTGAAATAGGCCGTGAAACACGGGCAACAATTCTAGGCCATATACAACGTGGCGGTACCCCCACAGCCCGGGATCGCATTTTGGCAAGTCGTATGGGCTCCTATGCTGTTAAGCTGTTATTAGAAGGTCAGGGCGGGCGTTGTGTCGGTATAGTCAATTCACAAATGGTTCACTATGATATCATCGAATGTATTAACACTATGAAACGGCCTTTCAATCAAGAGTTATTTGATCTCTCTGAATCCCTATTTTAGAGGCAATATCTCGCTCAGTGTTAAATCAATCAATAGGTGTTCTGCCATGTTAGCGCTGTGATTATGCTCTTTTACTTTTTAGCCAGCAAGTAGCGCACAAGTCAGTACTTGCAGTTGCACGCTTGGACTCGATAGCCTTGTCAGTAAAAAATTAAAACACTCAAACTACAGGCGCAGAGCAATGATGACATACAGCAACAGGAGTTCTAATTAGTGAGCAAAAGTATCGATAAAGCTGTATCTATAGTGCATATAGCCAAAAAATGGATGTCATTTCTTGTGCTTATTCTGATGACCATCATTGTTGCTATCGCGATAGTAGAGCTGGGGATCATTCTTTATTTAGACCTGTTTGATCCGACAGATGATGTGTTTTTTCTTGAAATAGATGAACTGTTCAGGATCTTTGGTTTTTTTTTCATTATTCTTATTGGCTTTGAACTTATAGAAACCGTTGAAATGTATTTCAAAGACAATATCATACATGCCGAGGTTGTGTTATTGGTCGCTGTTATTGCTGTTTCCCGAAAAGTAATTTTACTGGATCTGGAAAAGTATGATCCCTTAGCGGTCATTGGCTTAGGCATTGTTATTATCGCTTTAGGTGGTTGTTATTCGCTTATCAAGTTGTGTTACAGAGGCCAAAATGGTTAACCGCAAGAATAGGCAGAATGAGCAATCAACAGTCGACCATTAACTGCTGCTAAGCTGACAACCAGCCTGAAGTCTTGCAGTTTAGTCATCATTAGCGAATAGTGAAGAGCTGCTTGTTGTGTTATTTTTAATTTTCGAAGTAATCTGCTAGCTGTTACTTTTGTAAACGACACACAACAGCTGGCTGTACGCGTATCCTGCCATTTTTAGCCAGCCTTACTTAACGCCTAGCACGCTTAGG
>JBFGZH010000076.1:0-10414 GCA_041586895.1 Psychromonas sp.
CATAGCTCATCACCCATGACTCATAGCTCATAGCTCATAACTCATGACTCATCACTCATAGCTCATAACTCATCACTCATCACTCATCACCCATCACCCATCACCCATCACCCATCACCCATGACTCATCACTCATCACTCATCACTCATCACTCGTAACTCGTAACTCGTAACTCGTAACTCGTAACTCATAACTCATCACCCATGACTCATCACCCATAACTCATAACTCATAACCCATTACTCGTCACTAATCACTGATCAGCAGAAATAAAAAAGCCTGCGGTTAAGCAGGCTTTATGATTCTATTGGCTAAAGCTATTATTCAGCCGCTTCTTCTTCTGCTTCACCAGCTGTTACTTCTTCTACTTTAGGAGCATCAACTACATCAACGTAGTCTTTACCGTAGTAAGAAGCGATAAGGATTTCTTTCAGCTCAGAGATTAATGGGTAACGTGGGTTTGCACCAGTACATTGGTCATCAAACGCTTGTTCCGCCAGGTCATCAACCGCTGCCATGAAGTCTGCTTCATTAACGCCTGCTGCTTGAATTGAATGAGGGATATTCAGTTCAGTTTTCAGCTCGTCTAACCAAGTTAGAAGTGCGTTGATTTTCGCTTCAGTGTTACCTTCACGGAAACCTAAGTGGTCAGCAATTTCTGCGTAACGAGCACGTGCTTTCGGACGGTCGTACTGAGAGAAAGTACCTTGCTTAGTCGGTTTGTTAGTTGCATTGAAACGAATAGTATTCGTTAGTAGTAATGCATTGGCTAAACCGTGTGGAATGTGGAATTCATTACCGATTTTGTGAGCCATTGAGTGACACACACCCAGGAATGAGTTCGCAAACGCGATACCAGCGATAGTCGCCGCATTATGTACTTTCTCACGTGCAACAGCATCGTTTTTACCGTTATGGTAAGAGCTTGGTAGGTACTCTTTTAACAGTTTAAGTGCTTGTAGCGCCTGACCGTCAGAGTACTCGTTCGCAAGCATAGAAACGTAAGCTTCAACTGCGTGAGTAACAGCATCGTAACCGCCGAATGCACATAGAGACTTAGGCATATCCATTACCAGGTTAGCATCGATAACAGCCATGTTTGGCGTTAGCGCGTAATCTGCAAGCGGGTATTTTTTACCTGTGTTATCGTCTGTTACAACGGCAAATGGCGTTACTTCAGAACCTGTACCAGAAGTAGTAGTGATACATACTAGTTCAGCTTTTTTACCCATTTCAGGGAACTTGTAGATACGTTTACGGATATCCATAAAGCGCATTGCTAAATCTTCGAAATCAGTTTCTGGGTGCTCGTATAGAACCCACATGATTTTCGCCGCATCCATAGGTGAACCACCACCAACAGCAAGGATAACGTCCGGGTTGAATGCGTTACAAGCAGCCGCACCTTTTTGAATAATTGAAAGCGTCGGATCCGCTTCAACTTCATGGAATACTTCAACCATCATGCCTTGTTTTTCAAGGATGGCACGTAAATCGTCAATGTAACCGTTCGCGAATAGGAAACCATCCGTTACGATCATTGCGCGTTTTTTGCCTTCTAGATCAGTCATTGCGATTGGTAGAGAACCACGACGGAAGTAGATTGATTTAGGTAGTTTATGCCATAACATATTTTCAGCTCTCTTCGCGATTGTTTTAGTATTGATTAGGTGTTGTGGACCTACGTTTTCTGAAACAGCGTTACCACTGTGAGTACCACAGCCTAACGTTAGCGAAGGTGCGAAACCGAAGTTATAGATATCACCGATACCACCATGAGATGTTGGCGAGTTGATTACGATACGACATGCTTTCATGCGTGCGCCGAATTCGTCAACACGAGCAGAGTTTGCATCCTGGTCAGTGTATAGTGCCGCTGTATGGCCCACACCACCGATATCAAGCATGATTTCAGCTTGACGACATGCATCATCATAGTCTTTCGCTTTGAATAGACCAAGAGTCGGAGATAGTTTCTCGTGAGCGAAGTTATTTTCGTAACATGCTTCACCTTCAGCAACCAGTACTTTAGTTGAAGTTGGTACTTTAACGCCGGCTAGTTCAGCAATAACGTGTGCTGGTTGACCAACGATTTTCGCGTTAAGTGCACCATCGATAAGTAGAACGTCAGCAACTTTCTTAGCGTCAGCTTCGTTCAGGATAACACCGCCGTATGCTTCAAGACGTGCTTTGAATTCGTCGTACTTAGATTCAACAACGATTGCTGCCTGCTCAGAAGCACAGATCATACCGTTATCGAATGTTTTTGACATTAGGATTGAAGATACAGCACGTTTGATATCAGCTGTTTCATCGATAACAACAGGAGTGTTACCCGCGCCAACACCAACAGCCGGGTTACCTGAAGAGTATGCCGCTTTAACCATGCCTGGACCACCAGTTGCAAGGATGATAGCTGTATCATCATGCTTCATGATTGTGTTAGTTAACTCTAGAGACGGGATATCGATCCAGCCGATAAGATCTTTTGGTGCACCAGCTTCAACAGCAGCTTCTAATACTAGTTGTGCCGCGTAGTTAGTACATTTTTTAGCACGTGGGTGAGGTGCAACGATACAACCGTTACCTGTTTTAAGCGCCATTAGCGTCTTAAAGATAGCCGTTGAAGTCGGGTTAGTCGTAGGTACGATTGCACAGATGATACCCATTGGCTCAGCCAGTGTAACTGTGTTTAAGTTATCATCACGTGATAATTCACCAACAGTTTTTGTATCAGCATATTTGTTGTAGATGAACTCAGAAGCAAAGTGGTTTTTGATCACTTTATCTTCTACGATACCCATGCCTGTTTCTTCAACAGCCATTTTTGCAAGTTCGATACGCATAGTCGAAACTTTAAGCGCTGCCATACGGAAGATTTCATCAACTTTTTCTTGTGGAAAAGTTGCGTACTCTGCTTGTGCCGCTTTTACGCGTGCAATCAGAGCTTCTAAATCAGCAACTGTGCTTACTGTCATACTATTCTCCTAAGGATTTATAAAAATTATTAAAAAATGTTTTATTAAAACCAACTATTACTCAAGTTTAGTCTTAGTGAAAAATTTTCATGGCTTGATTATAGGAATTTGTGCTTTTTGCTGTATTGATCAAGATCAACATGTAAGGATGTAGCTAAATTACAGAAAAATGTTATAAACCTGACCAATATCTCATCGAACTGTATTGTTATGTGATTTTTGCACGAAAAAGGGTGGTTTTACAAACAGTTCGCAGTCTTAAATGTAATTTTATTAACAACCGCATTGGCCTTTTTAAGCGATTTATAAGGGCAGTTAGCTATAAATTCCTGCTTTTTGTAGCCGCTGTTATACTGCTCTTGCCTGTGCAGCTAGATTGAGTATAAGCTGCAATTACTATTCACTTGAGATGAGTCAATTATGTCAAATGTCTCTACCTTTGCCCGCTGTGCGTTATATTTTTCAGCGATAGTTATCTGCCTGGCGGGCATTAAAATTGCGGCGGCCATTGTCGTTCCATTTTTGCTTTCCTTGTTTGTCGCTATTATCTGTAATCCCGCGATTAACTTTCTGGAAGAAAGAAAAATACCCCGTGCTATTGCTATTATGGCGGTCATTATTTTTATTTTCTCCCTGTTTTTGGTATTAGGCGGGATTATCGGCTCTTCCGTCAATGCCTTCAGGAAAGCCTTACCTGTTTATGAAGCGCAGTTATCCGATGACGTTGATTGGCTAATCACCTGGATGGAAAGTAAAAATATTTCCCTGTCGATGACCGACGTGCGCAAGTATTTTGACCCTAGTAAGGTGATGTCCTTAGTGACGACGACATTAACAGGTTTCAGCAGCGTGCTCGGTAATGTCTTTCTGCTGTTGTTAACTGTCGTGTTTATGCTTGCAGAAGGGCCGGGCTTTGCTAAAAAACTGCATGTGGCTTTTGGTGACTCAGTGGGGGCGGAAAAGCGCTTAGATCATTTTATCAAGATAGTTAACCGCTATATGGCCATCAAAACCATTGTCAGTCTGGCCACCGGCATTATTGTCGGGGTGTTTTTATGGCTGTTGGGAGTCGACTTTTTTGTGTTATGGGCTCTACTGTCATTTCTGCTCAATTATATTCCCAATATCGGCTCCATCATTGCTGCTGTGCCTGCGGTGATTTTAACTTTTTTGCAGTTCGGCATTGTCCATGCGGGTATGGTTGTCGGCCTGTTTGTCGGGGTTAATATGGTGATGGGCAATATCCTTGAGCCGCGCTTTATGGGCCGCAGTTTGGGTTTGTCGACCTTAGTGGTGTTTTTGTCATTAATTTTCTGGGGGTGGTTATTGGGAATGGTGGGTATGTTATTATCCGTGCCCTTAACCATCATTTTGAAACTTGCTTTGGAAAATAGTGAAGAGGGGCGTTGGTTTGCTATTTTGCTGAGCTCCGATGAAGAGCTTGAAGAATTACCCGGCAGATTAAAAAAAACGCTAAAAAATGACCATAAGGATTCTGCTAATGAGCAACTTTAGCGCTTGCCAACCTAGGTAAAAAGATAAAAGATAATGAAAATATTAGAGCATATTAATTGGGCTGAGGTTGATCGCCTGGATAAAGATGAACTGCAGCGCTTACTGCATGGGCGCGGCTTTCGTTTCCCTGAGTATACTTATATTAATATTGACTGGTTAGCGCCGGTGATATTAATTATTTTATACAAAGAGGTCGAAGACAGCTGGCTGCAGAAGTTAAGTGAGCAGCTACGGGTAAAAATGACCGAGTTAGGTTTTGCCGTCAAAAGTATTCAGGTGCAGTACCGTTGTCGGGAGTTTGCCCCGACGGCGGTTTTGTTTGGTGAAGTGATTAGCGATTTAGTGGCGCTTGAAAATGGCCTTAAATATAAGATTAATCTCGGCAGCAAACAAAACTACGGTCTGTTTTTAGATATGAAAAATGGCCGCCAATGGGTAAAGGAGCACTGTCACAATAAACGTGTTTTAAATCTCTTTTCCTATACCTGCGCCTTTTCAAATGCCGCAATTGCCGGCGGGGCGGCACAAGTGGTTAACCTGGATATGAGTAAAGCTGCGCTTGCCGTGGGGCGTGATAATCACAGGTTAAATGGCCATGATTTAAGTAAAGTGAAATATTTAGGGCATGATCTCTTTAAGTCCTGGGGAAAGGTGCAGCGCTTGGGGCCCTATGATCTTGTGATTGCCGATCCGCCATCGCTACAGAAGGGCAGTGTGAATATTAAACGTGATTATCCGAAAATCATTCGCCGCTTACCGAGCCTGTTAAATGCCAAAGGCGAAGCATTATTATGCCTTAATTCACCGGATCTGGATTTTGATTTCCTTACTGAAAGCATTAGCAATGAGTGTCCGCAGGCGCAAATCATTGAGCGCATAAGCCCGCCTGCAGTGTTTGCCAATGCCGAGGCTGACCGTGGCTTAAAGTGTCTATTGGTGCGTCTTGATTGAGTGATTTTTCGGTGACTACAGGTTAGGCTACGAAAGATAAACAGGCTCTAACATCAAGCCATAAAAAAGCCCGCTTTATTGCTAAAATAAAGCGGGCTGGAATTGAGCTGGAAAATTATTTCTCTTCAGCTGCTTCGCTTTCAGCAGCTAGCTTTTCTACTGCTAACTTCTCAGCGGCTAATTTTTCTTCTGCTTGTGTTGCCTGAATGGCTGTTAGCGCGATAGTGTAAACAATATCATCGACCAATGCGCCACGGGACAGATCGTTAACCGGCTTGCGCATACCCTGCAGCATTGGACCGATACTGATCAGATCTGCACTACGCTGTACCGCTTTATAAGTGGTATTACCTGTATTTAGATCCGGGAAGATAAATACTGTCGCCTGACCGGCAACCGGGCTGTTTGGTGCTTTGCTTTTCGCGACATTCTCCATAACCGCAGCATCATACTGCAGTGGACCGTCAATCAGCAGATCCGGACGACGCTGTTGCGCAATTTTAGTGGCTTCACGTACTTTTTCCACATCACTACCGGCACCCGACGTCCCTGTAGAGTAACTGATCATAGCTACTTTAGGATCGATACCGAATGCCGTTGCAGAATCTGCAGACTGAATAGCGATATCGGCAAGCTGCTCGGCAGTTGGATCCGGGTTGATTGCACAGTCACCGTAAACTAATACCTGATCGGGTAGCAGCATAAAGAAAATCGATGAAACTAAACTTGCGCCCGGTGCTGTTTTCACTAGCTGCAGAGCAGGACGAATAGTATTGGCTGTGGTGTGCACGGCACCGGAAACTAAACCTGCTACCTCATTTTCAGCCAGCATCATAGTACCCAGTACTACGGTATCCTGAAGCTGCTCACGTGCGACAACCTCGGTTAAGCCTTTAGACTTACGCAGTGCCACCATTGGCGCGACATAGCGTTCAGCAACATCAGTCGGATTGACGATTTCAACTTCATCGGTTAGTTCAATACCCTGCTGCGTAGCAATGCGGTGGATCTCCTGCGGATCACCCAGTAATACCGGCTTGGCAATACCACGTTGCGCACAGATAAGTGCTGCCTGAATGGTACGAGGCTCTTCACCTTCAGGTAGAACAATACGCTGGTTTGCTTTACGTGCCAGTTCGGTTAAATGGTAACGGAACGCAGGTGGCGATAAACGGCGGGATAGAGAAGAATCCTCAGTTAAGGTATTCAACCAGTGCTTATCAATATGGCCGGCGATATATTCCTGCACTTTTTCAATACGCTGCAGATCATCAACCGGGATTTCCATATTGAAGCTTTGCAGGCGTTGTGCTGTCTGCCAGGTATTACTCTTAATCAATAGCACGGGTAAACCGGATTCCATTGCGCGTTTGCAGAGTTTCATCACTTCATCTTCAGGGTGGTAGTCACCAGTAAGCAGTAAACAGCCGATCTTCATGCCGTTCATTGCTGCTAAACAAGCGGCAATAATGACATCACTGCGATCGCCTGAGGTTACCAGCATAGAGCCTGCTTTGAAGTGTTCAATCATATTCGGAATGGAACGCGCACAGAAAGTAACGCTGTGCAGGCGACGGTTATCAAGATCGCCCTTATTTAATATTTCGGCTTCAAGGTGAGTGGCAAGATCTCTTACGCGCGGCGCAATAAGATCGGCACTCCAGGGAATACAGCCGAGAATAGGCAGCGGGCTTTTGCTGAACATCTGCAATACTTCCAGGTTGTTGTTGACAACACCCTCTGGAATATCAAACATTTCGGTCAGGTCCGGGCGAGATTTATCATGTTCATCGATCGGTGCTCCGACCTTGTTAATAATACAGCCGGCAATACGCTTGTTCTCTTTACCGCCAAAAGAAGAGACGGCTATCTCCATACGCTCTTTCAACTGTTGCGATGAATCGTTACTTGGATGAGTAACAAAGACCATTTCTGCGCTCAGGGCCTTGGCAATGCTGTAGTTAACCTCATTGGCAAACTGGTGTTTATCTGTTGGTACCAGTCCTTCGACAATAATCACGTCGCTTTCCTGCGTACTTTGACGAAAACGCTCGACGATATTTTCCAATAACTCTGATGTTTTGCCGGAAGAGATGAGATTCTCAGCATACTTGATTGCAAAAGGCTCAGGCGGAGTGATCGATGAAGCATTGCGCAGCGTCGTGGTTGAACGCTCCGGACCTGTATCTCCGCTACGAGGCTGAGCAATAGGTTTATAGAAGTTAACTGCTACACCCTGGCGCTCCATAGCGCGCACCATACCAAGGCTGACCGAAGTAACGCCGACACCGGAGCCGATGGGAATGAGCATAATTGTACGGGACATGAGAATTCCTTATTTCGTTTAATTGAAAGCAAAGAAGAGGGAAAAGCAGCGAATCTGCATCTTCCCAATATACAAAGAGACTAAGCTGAAGCTAGTTTTACCGAGTCTTGTGCAATAACCCACTCTTCATTTGTGGGGATAACCATTGCAATAGGTGATCCCTCGGCGGTAATGATACCTTGCTCACCTAATATTGCTGCACTATTTTTTTCAACGTCGAGCTGGTAACCGAAAACAGTTAATAATTCGAGGATTTTTGCGCGCACAGTAAAGGAGTTTTCACCTATTCCGCCGGTAAAGACAATGGCATCGATACGCTCTAGCGGCACCGCATAAGAGGCGATATATTTGGCTAAACGGTAACAGAACATATCCATGGCCAACATCGCCCGCTCATTACCCTCTTCATAAGCGGCGGTGATATCGCGGAAATCGCTGGAAATGCCGGAAATACCCAACAGGCCGCTTTGCTTCTGGAGCATATCCATGACACCGGTTAAACTGTAACCCTGGCGCGTCACCAGGTATTCGATGATACTTGGGTCGAGATCACCACAACGCGTGCCCATAACCAGACCGGCAAGGGGCGTCATGCCCATGCTGGTATCTACGCATTGACCATTTTTAATGGCGCTAACAGAGGCTCCATTGCCTAAATGCGCAGAGATAATATTGGTCTCTGCCAGCGGTTTGTTTAATGCTTTAGCGGCTTCATGGGTAACAAACAGGTGACTGGTGCCGTGCATACCGTAGCGGCGAATATTTTTTTCTTTATAGAGGTTATAGGGTAGCGCATACATAAAGGCTTTAGCAGGCATGGTCTGATGGAATGCGGTGTCAAATACAGCAACCTGCGGCAGTGTCGGGAAAGCGGCTTGTGCGGCTTTGATACCTAAAATATGCGCCGGGTTATGCAGGGGAGCCAGCGATGCGCATTCTTCGATACCTTCCAGTACTTCTTCGTCAATCAGCACTGATTGCGTAAATTTTTCACCACCGTGAACGATACGGTGACCGACAGCAGCAAACCGCTCGGCAAGGCCTTCTTCTTTATTGATGATTTGTTCAACAATATAGGAGATAGCCTCGGAATGGGCGCTATTGGCAGGCAGGCTGGTCGCGCCTTTTTTGCCGGCTATTTTCCATTTGATACGTGCATCGGGGAGGTTAAAACATTCGGCAATACCATTGATAACTTCATCACCATCGTTAGCATTAATAACAGCAAATTTTAGGGATGAACTACCGCAGTTAAGGACAAGGACAAGTTTGTTGCTCATTATAAATTCCAGTAAGTTAAATTGAAAATATCAGCATTCCGGGAGTTAATGCTGAAACGATTAAGCGTGAGTTAAATAACCGAAAATAAATTACTGCTTGCTGGTGATTTGACTCACATTACAATTAATCAAGTCTACGCCTCTGTAATGAAATAACAATAATGAATTGCTAAAAAAACTGTTTTTAAGTCAAACTTTAAGCAAATGTGTATTCTTATTGTATTGTGGTTTGTTTTGTATTTTGTATTGTATTTTTCGGGCTGGCAGTAATATTGCTAATTTTCCTGTCTCTTGCTAATGTTAATTCATATGCGCTACTCTGTTTGCGATAGACTCATAGTGGCGTACATATAACTTTTATTGGCAATAGTGTTAGGGTTTCTTTTTGAATTCTTTTTTTGATGTGATTAGGCAGGGCGATCAGTATTTACAGAGCTGGCCGAAACAAAGAGTATTAAATTGCTTCTTTATTGATAGTAAAATTGCTTTTTATACGCGTTTGTCAATCAAGGCCATACCGGCATTTATTTTTTTAAGCATCGCCTTGCATATGCTGCAGCCTGCTTTATTCAGCTGGCCAACCATGCTGACCTTTATTCTGTTTTTATTGGGCTTGCCGGTGCAGGGCTTATATTGGCTGGGAAAACGTTCGCGGCAGCTGTTACCGCAGCGTTTACTGTCCTGGTATAGTACTATTCAGGAAAAACTCTATGGCAAGCGCAGCGAGCAAAATATTATGCCGCATTGTCCCTCTTACCTGGATTTAGCTGTGCTGCTCAGCCAGGCCTTTAAAATCGGCGGAGACAAGTTTTTACAGGATCACGAGCTGATTTAGGCTTGCTTGTGAGTGAAGAGTGAAGAGTGAAGAGTGAAGAGTGAAGAGTGAAGAGTGAGTGGTGATTAGTGATTAGTGATTAGTGATTAGTGATTAGTGAAGAGTGAGTGGTGATTAGTAAAGAGTGAATGGTGAAGAGTAAACTCATAAACCATTAACCATTACCCATTACCCATTACCCATCACTCATAACCCATCACTCATTACCCATCACCGCAGCGCTGATATACTACAATATTAAAATCACACTCTACCGACCAGGATTTTTCCTGCAGTAAGTCAGCCAGGATTTGCTCGGTAAACTTCCAGAAAAACGGGGTCATCTTAATCAGGCTCTGAAGTATTGACGCTTCAGTTATCTGTAGTGAATAGCTAAGATTGACCTGCTCAACCTTAGTGAATCCAGCTGGGGGATTGTTTTCCTGAGCATGTTCATTAACCTGCTGATAGATTCTTTCGCGCAGCTGAAAGAGATGACGTGGTGCCGGTGTAACGGTCACCAGATAGCCACCCTGTTTAAGCAAACGC
>JBFGZH010000077.1:0-10379 GCA_041586895.1 Psychromonas sp.
AGTATTATCTTTACTCATGCTCTGATTTGCTCATTGTAGTGGTTTGGCGATTACTATCAGATCAAATTCAGAGCATGTTTTCAATCTGTTTTTTCCTTAAGCTCCAACCTATGATTGGAGCTTAGAAAAACCTGTAAATAGAAAGAGCATTTTTATGCTCAAAAAACTTTCAACCAGCTATCCCTCCTCCAATTTTTATGGGGGATAGCAAATTATTAATACCGCTACTCTCTTCAATAATAAAGCCCAATGTCATCACTGTAAGAGAATAACGGGATGTGATAAAGAAAACTTTAGAGGAAGATTTGAGGATGGTGGCTTTCTTGGAAGCGACACTTAATTACTTGCTCAATCAGGTTATAATAAACGCCGATTGTGCGAGATCAATACATACAAAAAAATCATGGGGCGGACTGAAATCCCCCCTTTTTCAGCTCAGCGCGTCATTTTCTTGACAAACACCACCACGAACAGGGCAATGGTAAAACTGCCGGTAAAGGCTTCCAGTGCGGCCACCAGCCGCGAAAAACCGACGGGTGTAAAGTCGCCATAACCCAGGGTGGTAAAGGTCACCACACTGTAATAGAGGCACTCGAAAAAAAAGATAAGGTTTTCTTCGAAACTGTTGTGCAGCGAAAAAACCTGATATTCATCGGCAAAACGTAAACCGGAGAAGTAATAAAAAATACTGCTGAGAAAGATTAACAGTAATGAAAAAATCACCACGCGCAATGGCGCCTCACCATAGCCGCAAAAGAGATCGATCACTTTCGAATAAAAGCGCTTACGCGAATAAAGCGGCTGCTGAAAACGGCGCATGGTTAACTCTTTGCGCAGATAAGGCCCGGCTAAATTAAATAAGCCCTGACTTTCACTGGCTTTACGCAGGTTGCGGTACACTTCCTCGGCCTGCTCGTAGAGCTCACGGGCTTCTTTATACTCGCCTTCGGCTTCTAACTCCTTGGCATGGATCTCCTGAATGATGGTATCACCGGTTTTGATATGCTCAATCTTGGTTTCATGAAATTTAGCGCCGAGCAGATTACTCTCTTCAAGATGTGCGCAATGCAGATTGGCATGGGCAAAGTTCACTTTCATTAAATTAGCGCGAATCAGCACGGTATTAAACAGGTGTGCATTTTCTAAGTTTGCCCGGTATAGATCGGCACCGGTCAGGTCAAAACCTAATCTGTCATCCATTTTGACCAGGTTTAAGTTTTCTAAATTAGCAAACTGTAGGCAGATACCATGCATCATGCCGCCGGCACGGGCATACTCTTCTAATTTTAACGCCGTATCCGGGGCCGTTTTATCGGTATCATGGTCATGCCAGTAACACAATTTGGATTGTGCTGAATAAACGGGGGCATGGCAACGCTCACCAAGATGATCGACATAATGACAGGTTTCATTTTGACAGGCAGACATAAAAGATCCCTCTCTATTACTTGCTTTACTAAGTATAGAAAGGGATCCTGAATCTGTATATTGAAGAAGCTTAGGCTCTGTTTATCACGCTTTTACTGGCGTCATCTTTTCCAGTAATGCTTTTTTTACACAGAGCGGCGCAAATGAATGAATATCGCCATTATGTTTAAACACCTCTTTGACCACGGTTGAAGAGATAAATCCGGTGTTATGGCTTGCAGGTAGAAGGATGGTTTCCAGGCGATGATTGAGAGTATGGTTCACCTGCGCAAGCTGCAGCTCATAATCGGCATCGGTTGTGCCTCGAATCCCGCGCACCAGCGCATCAGCCTGTTGCTCGACAGCAAAATCGGCAAGTAGTCCGGAGAAAGGGATAACTTCAATACCGGCGATATCAAGCGTCGCCTCTTTCACTAAAGCACAGCGCTCCTGCAGACTAAAAAGCGGTTTTTTACTGGTATTGACCGCCACAGCAACCACGACACGATCAGCCAGTCGGCTGGCGCGCGTTAACAGGTCAATATGGCCATAGGTGACGGGGTCAAAAGACCCTGGGAAAACAACTGTTTTCATCTATTTAACCACCACTTTTTGGATTTTATGCAATTCATCCTGCGCAGACTCTGCATTCCAGTAAAAAGTATACCAGGGCTCGAGAGCATCCTCAGAGCGAAGCGCCTGTTTCGGAAATTCAATTGAAATATAGTTATCTTCAAAAGAGTATAACGATGCGCCGATCTCCACATCGCTGGCCAGCCAAACCAGTATCAAAGCCAGCAATGGATAGACAAAAAGCAATTTAAACATAACAGACTCCATGCACAATAAATGACTTATTTAAAAGTCACCTTCTCTTGTGATTGTTTAAAAATCGCGGCAGATAAAAAAGTTAAAAACTCATCGCCACTACGGTCATCAATCCACTCGCCCTCTTTATAATCATAATGATGACCATTTTCCAGCGTCGCCAGCCAGATTTGATGAAGCGGCTGCTGGCGGTTAATGATTAACTTAGTGCGGTTTTCAAACTCCAAGGTTAACAAACCACCATTCTGGTCATAATCAACATCGGCGCCGGATTCTTCGATACTATCTTCTATTTTTTGATAAAGCTGGTCAGCTAATTGCTGAAATTCACTATCATTCATCTTACTTGCCCTTTGCTTTTGAACAATGAAGTGAGATTATATACCTAAACGATTTACAAATGTATTCTCGCAGCAAAAACAATAAACCAAGGTAAGAGATGAAAAGCACCAAGTTATTAATCATTACGTTTCTTTTTTCAAGCTTCTTAGCCGGATGTGGCATGAAAGGTCCGCTTTACTCTGCACCAAGCGCACAACCTGCAGGCGCGAAGCAGGATACAAGCAGAAATGCAACCACAGAAAGCGCGGAAAACGACTCAGAAAGCGCTGTACAATAACTGTGTTAATAAGACAATGGAAAACAAACGCTAGCGCGACCAAGTAATCTATCGCCCCACTATTTTAAGCAAAGAAAAAGGATTGAAAATTGGATCACTTTAATTACCAGAATGATGGTCGTCTTTTTGTTGAAGGACTGCCAGTTGAACAAGTTATCAAAAAAACGGGTACGCCGGCTTATATCTATTCTCGTGCAACCATTGAGCGTCACTGGAATGCTTTTGACCAGGCTGCCGGTAAACACCCGCATCTTATCTGTTATGCAGTAAAAGCCAATTCAAATCTAGGGGTGTTAAACCTGATGGCACGTTTAGGCTCAGGTTTTGATATTGTCTCTGTGGGTGAGCTGCTGCGCGTTATTCAGGCCGGTGGCGATCCTAAAAAAGTGGTTTTTTCCGGTGTCGGTAAGACCGAAGTAGAAATTGCCACGGCATTACAGGCCGGTATTTACTGCTTTAATGTTGAATCCATCTCCGAGTTATACCGAATTAACTCTGTTGCCGAAAGCTTAAACAAAAAAGCAGCCGTTTCAATCCGCATTAACCCCAATATCGATGCCGGCACTCACCCTTATATTTCCACCGGATTGAAAGAAAATAAATTCGGCATCGAAATTGAAGTCGCTTCAGCCGTTTATCAACTGGCTAATGAGCTTGAGTTTATTGAAGTGAAAGGCGTGGATTGCCATATTGGTTCACAATTGACAGAAATCGAGCCGTTCCTGGAAGCGCTGGAGAAATTATTAGAGCTGATTGATCAACTGCAGGCGCAAGGTATCACTATCTCTCATCTGGATCTCGGCGGTGGTTTAGGTGTGCCTTACGATAAAGAGACGCCCCCCGAGCCTGCCGAATATATGAAAGCCATTATCGATAAAATGGGAGATCGCAAGTTAAAGCTTATTTTTGAACCCGGCCGTGCAATAATGGCCAATGCTGGGGCACTGGTCACCAAAGTTGAATTCTTAAAAATCAGTGATCATAAGAACTTTGCTATTGTCGATGCCGCAATGAACGACCTTATTCGTCCGGCATTATACAGTGCCTGGCAGAATATTATTCCACTGAATAAAAACCTTGTTGAGTCTGATACACGCCCGTTGCGCAGCTATGATATCGTCGGTCCGATCTGTGAAACCGGTGATTTCTTAGGCAAACAGCGTGAACTGGCGTTAGCCGAAGGTGATTACCTGCTGGTACGCAGCGCTGGAGCTTATGGTTCAACTATGGCTTCCAACTACAATTCCCGCTGTCGTCCGGCAGAAATCATGGTCGATGGTGAAAAAGCCTTTGTCATACGTGAGCGTGAAGTGCATCAGGATCTGTGGCGCGGAGAGCACGTTTTACCCTAACCCTAGTCTTGGCGATAACAGATAGTGTTCCGTTATCGCCAAACATAAATTCAATAACGAGATATAATGAATATTCAATTTTCAAAAATGCATGGCTTAGGTAATGACTTTATGGTTATTGATAACGTCACGCAAAATATCTTTCTTTCCAAAGATGCCATTCGCCGTTTAGCCGATCGCCATTTTGGTATTGGTTTTGACCAGCTGTTAATGGTTGAAGCGCCTTATGATCCTGAGCTTGATTTCCATTACCGTATTTTTAATGCTGACGGCAGTGAAGTGGAGCAATGCGGAAATGGCGCACGCTGCTTTGCGCGTTTTGTGAAGATGAAAGGGCTCACCCAAAAAAGAATCATTAATGTCAGTACCGCCAAGGGTAAAATTCAGCTGAAGATAGAGCAGGACGGCAATATCGTAGTGGATATGGGTAAACCGGTTTTAGATCCGGCAAAAATACCCTTTATCGCTAAAAAGGAAGAAAAAACCTATATTCTGCGCGTAGAAGATCACACCGTCATGTGTGGCGCTGTTTCCATGGGTAATCCGCACTGTGTCGTTTTGGTCGATGATATTGATAACGCTCCGGTGGAAACCTTAGGACCATTACTGGAAAACCATGAACGTTTTCCTAATAAAGTCAATGTCGGCTTTCTGGAAGTGAAAAGTCGCGACTTTGCCCGCCTGCGCGTTTGGGAACGCGGTGTCGGTGAGACTCTTGCCTGTGGTACCGGTGCCTGCGCAGCAGCCGTTATCGGTCAGTTACAAGGCAAACTCGATACCCATTGTCGTATTGAACTACCCGGTGGTGAACTACGCTTTTTCTGGCAGCCGGGACAAAGTGTTAGAATGAGCGGACCGGCAGAGTTTGTATTTGACGGCCAGATTCAAATTTAATCCTTCTATTAGCGCTATAATACGGGGCCGCGGCGCATCAGACGACAGCCCGGGCTGTTCGCCAAGCTCTGCGACTCCGGTTGGTGGTCTGCTTTTGGCTTGCTTATAACTCGCAGCTTAAAGCCGAGGCTCTGTCCTGAATCCCTGTCATCAATGACTTGTGTACCAACGACAGAGCTAAAGCCGAGGTCGCGAAGGGCACATCTGCATATATAGAAGCGTTCTATTAATTATGCTAATTGGTATTACACTTCGGAAATAAACTATGAGTACTTTACAGCCCCTGATCGACAATTATTTAAACCACCTTGCCAGCCAGCGCGGTTTAAGCCCGGTTACCATTAAAAATTACCGGCGTAATCTCGCCGAATTTATGGAGCAGTTAAAAGACAAACAGGTCACTCAATGGCGTGATCTAGACAGCGATACCGTGCGTTTAATGGTTAAAGAGCTTAACCAGAAAGGCATTAAAGCGCGCTCGATTGCCACTAAATTATCGGCATTACGCTCCTTTCTCAGTTATCTGGTACAGTATGAGTACTTAACTCATAACCCGGCAAAAGGGATAAGCGCCCCGAAACTGGATAAGCCCCTGCCGAAAAATATCTCCGTTGACGAGATGTTCCAGCTGCTCAATATAGATGACAAGGATCCGCTCAGTATTCGCGATCAGTGTATGATGGAGTTAATGTACTCATCCGGATTACGACTTAGCGAGCTGGTCGCCATTAATCTAAACGATATTAAATTATCAGCGAAAGAGCTGCTGGTGACAGGTAAAGGCAGCAAACAACGCCTGCTGCCGATCACCGATAGCGCCGTGAGCGCAATTAAGCAGTGGCTGAAAATCCGTCGCGAGTTTTGCCTGGCCGGTGAAAAAGCGCTCTTTGTTTCCAAGCAGAAAAATCGTATCTCGGTACGCAATGTACAGGATAGAATGGAGAAATGGGGTTTAAAGCAGGCGCTGCCCAGCCATATTAACCCGCATAAATTACGCCACTCTTTTGCAACACATATGTTAGAGTCCAGCGGTAATCTGCGGGCCGTACAGACATTATTAGGCCATGCGGATCTGGCAACCACACAAGTTTATACTCACTTAGACTTTCAACATTTATCAGAGGTTTACGATCAGGCTCATCCGCGTGCCAAACGTAAAAAATAATCCGGAATCTTATTATGAAATATTACCGACCACTGAGCCCTTTTAAGGCGATCAGTTTTGATCTTGACGATACGCTGTACGATAATCAGCCGATTATTGAAAGTGCCGAGTTGGCATTTATCAACTATCTCAATAAAAATTTTTCCGAGCTTGCCGAGCTGACCCGCAAACAGTGGTTACTGTATAAGAACCTGGAAATAAAACAGTTTCCGCAATTAGCGCACGATGTTTCGCAGGCCCGCCAGCAAACCCTTACCCGTGTGATGACTATTTACGGTATTCCGCAGTTTAAGGCGGTAGAATATGCCAAACAGGCATTTGCACACTTTATCAAGCTGCGCAGCGCTTTTACTGTTCCTGCGGAAAGCATGCAACTACTTGAAAAAATAAGACAAAGTTATCCGGTGATCGCCATTACCAACGGCAATGTTGATGAATTTCAAGTGCAGTTAGATGATAAGTTTGAGTTTATTTTAAAAGCAGGGGACGGTTTTAAGTCCAAACCGCAGGGTGATCTGTTTATTGAAGCAGCAAGACGCTTGAATATTGAAGTGGCAGATATTCTCCATGTTGGCGACCACCTGATCAGCGATGTTTATGGCGCACAAAATAATGGTGCGCAAGCTGTCTGGTTTAACCCTAACAGGCAATCCTTAAACGGTGCCCGTTTATTGCCTACGGTCGAAATCAGCCGTTTAGATCACCTCTACAAACTGCTATAATTACCATTAACTGAATAAAAAAACAGGTCTTTTTATGGATGTCTCTTACTTACTTGATGGTTTAAATGACCACCAGCGTGCGGCAGTTTGTGCAGCGGAGCAGAATATGCTCGTCCTCGCGGGTGCAGGCAGTGGCAAAACACGGGTGCTAACTCACCGTATTGCCTGGTTGATGCAGGTAGAGCATATCCCGACTTATAATATTTTAGCGGTGACCTTTACCAATAAAGCCGCTAAAGAGATGCGCAGCCGTATTGCCGATATCTGCCCGCAGCATATCGGCTCAATGTGGATCGGCACCTTCCACGGCATTGCTCACCGTTTATTGCGTCTGCATTATCAGGAAGCAAATCTGCCCGAGCAGTTTCAGATTATTGATAGCGATGATCAGCAGAAGATAATCAAGCGACTCATCAAAAGCCTTAATCTCGATGAAAAATACTATCCTGCGAAAGAGTTACAGTGGTATATCAACGATAAAAAAGATGACGGCCTGCGTGCCAAGCATATTGAGCCGGGTTACAGTCTGCAGGAGAAACAGCGTCTGCAGGTTTATCAGGCCTATGAAAGCGCCTGTCAGCTGGCCGGTTTAGTGGATTTTGCCGAACTCTTACTGCGTGCGCACGAATTGCTGTTAAACCACCCGGCTCTGCTGTCACATTATCAGCAGCGCTTTCGTCATGTGCTCGTCGATGAGTTTCAGGATACCAATAAACTGCAGTATGCCTGGTTAAACCTGCTTACCGATAACGGTAATTATCTGACCATTGTCGGTGACGATGATCAGTCGATTTACGGCTGGCGCGGCGCTGATATTGAAAATATTCAACGTTTCTTAAATGAAAAAAGCGCTCCGCTGACGGTGCGTTTAGAGCAGAATTACCGCTCCAGCGGGCATATTCTTAATGCCTCCAACCAGTTGATTAAAAACAACAGTGATCGCTTAGGTAAAGAACTGTGGACCAGCGGTGAAGAGGGTGCACCTATTGCCATCTACAGCGCCTTTAATGACTATGATGAAACGCGTTATGTCGCCTCACAACTACAGGCATGGCAAAACAGCGGCAAAAAGCTGGCTGACTGCGCCATTTTATACCGCAGCAATGCGCAATCACGCTTGTTTGAAACAGAGCTGACCGCGCATCAGATCCCCTACCATATTTATGGCGGCCAACGCTTCTTTGATCGCTTGGAGATCAAAGACAGTGTTGCCTATCTGCGTTTAATGAATAACCATCAGGATGATGCTGCTTTTGAGCGCATCGTCAATAAGCCGAAGCGCAAAATAGGTAATACCACCCTGGATAAAATACGCCTTTGTGCTCGCGAGCAGGGTTATACCATGTGGCAGGCCAGCCTGTTTTTAATTGAACAGAAACAACTCAGTGCCGGCGCCAGAAGCTCTCTGTCCGGCTTTATTGAGCTGATAAACCGCTTTAAAAGCGAAACTTCCGAGCTGCCCTTATTTCAAATAGTCGACCATATCAATACTCACTCCGGCTTACAGGCTATGTTTGCAAATGAAAAAGGTGAAAAAGCGCAAACCCGAATAGAAAACCTGCAGGAACTGGTCTCTGCCGCACAGGCCTTTACCATCCCGGAAGAAGAGCAGGAGATGGATGAACTGACCGCATTTTTAGCTTATGCAGCTTTGGAATCCGGTGATAATCAAGCCGATGAATTTGAAGATGCCGTGCAGCTGATGACCATGCATGCCGCAAAGGGGCTGGAATTTCCGCAAGTCTTTATGGTCGGGGTGGAAGAAGGCATGTTCCCGGGCCAGCAATCCGCCGATGATGAAACCCGTTTAGCTGAAGAGCGCCGCCTCTGCTATGTCGCCATGACTCGCGCCATGCACAAGCTGACCATCTGCCATGCGGAAAGCCGGCGTTTATACGGGCAGGAAAAATTTCATTCTCCTTCGCGTTTTATCGCTGAACTTCCGGAGCGGGATATTGAATATATCCGTCTAAAAACACAAGTTAATAGAGTACAACAGCCGGCCATCAAAAAGCCTGTTTTGTCGGGCGAAAATCAGGATCTGTTAGGCTTTCGACTTGGCCAGCAGGTTAAACACGCTAAATTTGGCGAAGGGATCATAATGGCCCAGGAAGGCAGCGGAGAAAACAGCCGCCTGCAGGTGCATTTTAAAGAGGTCGGCAGCAAATGGCTGATGACCGCTTACGCTCGGCTTGAAGTCATGTAAGCAGCTTGAACAGCCGTGTATTTTTTATAAGATTGGCTAAACTTAAAACAGTATTTAAGAATAAGCATGCTAAGGAGCATATTATGCGCTTTAAACCCATTAAAGACTTTTTAGCTTATATTGAAGAGTGCCATCTGGCACTGGCAGATCTTTATAGGCGCCTTAGCTTAGAAGCAAATGATGAAAAGGTTAAACTGCTGCTCGATTTTATGAGGAATAAAGAGCAACTCTCCTATCAGCACCTGCATGAATATGCACAACAGGCGCCGACAAGCATACTGGAAACATGGCTGGACAATATCTTTGATCAGAGCTTTCCGCTGAAATGTCGGCAGATGCAGCTGCAAGCAGAGCTGAGTATTGAAGATGTGGTCACTTTAGCCATGAGCCTCGATACGCAACTTATTGAATTACTTCAGAATGCAGCTTATAGCTCCCCGACCATTGAAGCTGAACTGGCGCTTGAAAACCTCACTAATCAGGAAGAGGAGGCGATGCATAGGGTCATTATGGCCAGTAATGAATTTGGATATATGTAAGTTATTATCTTGACCTTAATCCCCTTCGACAAGCGGAAAAATCCTTTCCGCTTGTTTTCCACTACTAGCGCTAGTCTTCATCTGCGATAAACGGTAGAATTGCGCTTATTTTATTCGTTCGTCCCTATTGGTGATTCATCTATGAAAGCGCATATTCAACAACTACTTGAACAAGCAATTGTTTCCCTACAAACACAAAATATTCTTCCTGAGAATATTCAACCGCGCATTGCGATTGATCGCACGAAAGATAAATCCCATGGTGACTTTGCCAACAACCTGGCGCTGATGCTTGCCAAACCGGCAAAACAAAACCCGCGCGCGCTGGCTGAACTGATCACTAAAAATCTACCGGCATCGGATCTGATCACTAAAACTGAAATTGCCGGACCGGGTTTTATCAACTTTTTTATCAATCCTAACTTTCTGGAAAAACAGATAGATAATGCATTTGCAGACGCTAAATTAAACGTAGAATCTGTTACCAAGCCACAAACCATTGTGATCGATTACTCTTCTCCGAACCTGGCCAAAGAGATGCACGTCGGTCATCTGCGTTCATCAATTATCGGTGATGCTGTTGCCCGCACCCTGGAGTTTCAAGGCCATAATATTGTTCGCCAAAATCACGTTGGTGACTGGGGAAC
>JBFGZH010000078.1:0-10364 GCA_041586895.1 Psychromonas sp.
GTGGCCGGAAACAGAGTAAGCGGGTTGATGATGCGCTGGCACTGCTGGTTTGTCTGCGAGTGACTGTCGGCTGTTTTAATAACGTCATACCATGCCTGCTGACACTTTTGTCTGGCGGCGGAATTTTTAAGGTGTTGGCAATCCAGTACTGCTGGCGTCGTTTTCAGCAGATATCTGCTGCCGTCACTAGCTTTGCCGTAGCTAAAGTCATTGCTTGTCGCCATGCTGAACACTGAGGTGAGCAGGGCAACAACAAGTAGATGACAAATTAATACGCTACGAGAAAATAAAAGCATTCATTCACACTGGCAGTAGTTACAAAAATAAGCGCTTATAAAAACGACATTTTGCTGTTTTTTAGTCCGCTTACTGTAATTTTTCTTACGATTTTAGAAATATGGCATAGTAGAATAAACAAAGCAACTTATTGCATGCATTAAGCGACGTTGCCGTGGTCCCAAGTGACAGCTAAAAGCTGACCATAAATCACAGTTAATTTAGGCTTTAAAAAGCCTGCAAGGATGATAGGAGTAAAGTTAAGTGAATCATATTAGTGTTAACGGCAAGTTGGTCACACCGTCAAAGGTGGTATGTATCGGGCGTAACTATGTCGCCCATATTCAGGAATTAAATAATGAGCTGCCGGAGCAGGCGGTTATTTTTGTTAAACCCAATTCGGCTATCGGCACTGAGATTGTCAGTAATAGTGAGGAAGCGATTCATTATGAGGCGGAGCTGTCCTTTGTTATTGACAACAACAAAATTACTGCGGTGGGTTTTGGTCTGGATCTGACCAAACGCGGCCTGCAGTCGCGCTTAAAAAGCAAAGGCCTGCCCTGGGAGCGCGCTAAAGCTTTTGATCACTCTGCCGTGTTTAGCGAGTTTGTCCCTTTTTCCGGTGAACTTGAGGAGCTGTCTCTGCAGTTAACCATTAACGGGCAGTTAATACAGCAGGCAACGGTGGATCTGATGATCTATAAGCCATTGCAGCTTATCGATGAAGTGGCCGGGTTTATGAGCTTTGAACATGGCGATATTTTGATGACCGGCACGCCGCAAGGGGTCGGGCAGGTAGCAGTGGGTGATTGCTTTATCGGGCGGATTTTTGCTGGCGATACGTTATTGATCGAGCAAAATTGGATTGCTAAATAGGGCTTTGGGTTATTGCGGTCCGTTAGGGGAGCCTAGTCTCTGGGGCGCGGGTTTTAACCCGCTGTAAATTTTGTTCAACCTGAAATGCGCGCTTAAAAGCTATACGAGAATGGCACTTTCCCTTTTATCTTCTTACGGTTTTTCTGCTCTTTCCCTGCTCATTTGGGCTCAGCACTAGCCTTATCTCTCTGATTTGCGTAAAATCCTGCGCATATTTTTATTAATCACTTGTTTTAAGTAGAGATAAAACCCATGCAGCACCTTGATGAAATCGTTGCTAATGCGCAACAACAGATAGAAAATGCCGTCGACGGCAACGAATTAGAGCAGATTCGTTTACAGTATTTAGGCAAGAAAGGTTTGATGACTGAGCAGATGAAAGGCTTGGGCAAACTTCCTCCGGCAGAAAAACCCGCTGCAGGTCAGATGATCAACAAAGCAAAACAGGCTATTCAGGCTGTTTTAGTGGCACGTAAAAAGGCGATGGAAGCGGAAGCTTTAAATGCCAAGCTGGCGCAGGAAACCATTGATGTGACGCTACCGGGCCGTGGCGCTCCATTAGGCGGCGTGCATCCAGTTACCCGCACTGTTGACCGTATTCTGGAATTTTTTGGTGAGTTAGGCTTTGAAGTTAAAAGTGGCCCTGAAGTTGAAGATGGTTACCATAACTTTGATGCCCTGAATATTCCGCCGCATCACCCGGCGCGTGCGGATCACGATACCTTCTATTTCAACCCTGAGCTGGTACTGCGTACCCAGACTTCCGGTGTACAGATCCGGACGATGGAAAACAGCAAGCCGCCGGTACGTATTATCTCTCCGGGACGTGTTTATCGTAACGATTACGATCAGACGCATACGCCGATGTTCCACCAGGTGGAAGGTCTGATGATTGCTGAAAATGTCAGCTTTACTCAGCTGAAAGGTATTCTTCACGATTTCCTGCATAACTTTTTTGAAGAAGATTTAGAGGTGCGTTTCCGTCCGTCTTACTTCCCCTTTACTGAGCCTTCAGCGGAAGTGGATGTGAAAGGTAAAAACGGTTGGTTGGAAGTATTGGGCTGCGGTATGGTGCATCCGACGGTTTTACGTGCGATGGGCGTTGATCCTGACAAGTATTCAGGTTTTGCATTCGGTATGGGTGTTGAGCGTTTAACCATGCTGCGTTACGGCGTAAATGATTTACGCTCTTTCTTTGAAAATGATCTTCGTTTCCTCAAGCAATTTAAGTAAGGGTTAGAATAATGAAATTTAGTGAAGCTTGGCTGAGAGAATGGGTTAACCCTGAAATTTCACGCGATGAATTAGTGCATCAGATCACTATGGCCGGTCTGGAAGTCGATGATGTCGATGCCGTTGCCGGTGACTTTAGCAAAGTGGTGGTTGGTGAAGTGGTTGAGTGCGGTCAGCATCCCGATGCGGATAAACTACAGGTGACTAAAATCAATATCGGTGAAGCAGAGTTAATAGATATCGTTTGTGGTGCCAAAAACTGCCGTTTAGGTCTGAAGGTTGCGGTAGCCGTTGTCGGCGCGGTACTGCCTGGTGATTTCAAAATTAAAAAAGCAAAACTGCGCGGTCAGCCGTCTTTCGGCATGTTATGCAGTGAATCAGAACTGGGTATGGCGGAAAGCGCCGAGGGTATTATTGAACTGCCAAGCGACGCGCCAATCGGCATGGATGTGCGTGAATACCTGAACTTAGACGATGTGATGATCGATGTTGACTTAACCGCTAACCGTGCGGATTGTTTAGGCATTGCCGGTCTTGCGCGCGAAGTGGGCGTATTAAACAGTATTGCCGTGACTGAGCCGACCTGGGAAAACGCGGCCGTCACTATTGATGATCAGGTGGCGATTAATCTCCAGGCACCCGCTGCATGTCCTCGTTATTTAGGCCGCGTGATTCGCGGTATCAATCCGAATGCCAGCACGCCTTTATGGATGGTGGAAAAGCTGCGCCGTTGTGGTGTGCGCAGTGTGGATGCCGTGGTTGATATTACTCAATATGTACTGCTGGAGTTGGGTCATCCGATGCACGCCTTTGATTTAGCAAAATTAGAGGGCGGTATTGAGGTGCGTCTTGCCGAGCAGGATGAACGACTGACGCTGTTAGACGGTAAAGAAGTTAAGCTTAACAGCGATACCCTAGTGATTGCCGACCAGCAGAAAGCGCTGGCGATGGCGGGTATTTTTGGCGGTCAGGATTCTGGTGTTGCGGAAGGTACTACAGATATCTTCTTAGAAAGTGCTTTCTTTGCACCGCTGGCGATTGCCGGCCGTGCCCGCAGCTACGGTCTGCATACTGATGCATCACACCGTTATGAGCGCGGTGTGGATCCTGCTCTGCAGGCCAAAGCGATGGAGCGTGCCACGCAATTGCTGGTTGAAATCTGCGGCGGTAGCGTTGGCCCGATCACGGAAGCGGTAAGTCAGGAAAATATTCCTGCTCAGGCTGAAATTACCCTGCGCCGCAGCAAGCTGGATCGTTTAATCGGTATCTCGATCGATGCCGAGCGTGTGGAAGCGATTCTGACCCAGCTGGGTTGTGTTGTGACGGCTACGGAAGAAGGCTGGACAGCAGTGGCACCGACCTACCGTTTCGATATGGAGATTGAAGAAGATCTGATCGAAGAGGTGGCGCGTGTTTACGGCTATAACAATATTCCTAATATTGCGCCGCAAGCGGCACTGACTATGCCTGCACATAATGAAGCAACTCTGAAGCTGGCTAAAATTCGCGATGTCTTAGTGAATCGTGAATACCAGGAAGCGATCACCTACAGCTTTGTGGATCCGGATAAACAGCTTAAGTTGCACCCTGAAGCCGATGCTCTGATTTTACCGCATCCAATCTCAAAAGAGATGTCGGCCATGCGCGTCAGCTTATGGGCGGGGCTACTGGAAAGCGTCTCGAAAAACCAGAAACGTCAGCAGAATCGTGTGCGTCTGTTTGAAACGGGTTTACGTTTTATTAAAGATGAAAATGCTGAAAACGGCATTAGTCAGCAGGCGATGTTATCCGGCGTGATTATCGGCAGCCTCAATGATGCGCATTGGGATATGCCTTCTCGCAATGTTGATTTCTTTGATTTGAAAGCGGATTTAGAAGCGGTTTTAGATCTCTGCGTGGATCCGGCAAGCTTTGAGTTTAAAGCCGAGCAGCATAGCGCACTGCATCCGGGCCAATCTGCGGGTATCTACCGTAACGGTAAAAATATCGGTTATATCGGTACCCTGCATCCGAGCTTAACCAAACCTTTTGCGTTAAACGGCAGTGCCATTGTTTTTGAAATTGAGCTGGAGCAGATTATTACCCGTAAATTACCTGAAGCCGGCGATATCTCTAAATTCCCTGCTAACCATAGGGATTTGGCATTTGTTGTTGATGACCAGTTAAATGCAGGTAAGGTCTTAAAATTTATAGAAAAAATTGGCGGTTCTGAACTAGTTGGCATAAACTTGTTTGATGTATACCAGGGACAAGGCGTAGAAGAAGGTAAGAAAAGCTTAGCAATAGGTTTGATTCTGCAAGATACGACTCGTACCTTAGAAGAACAAGAGATCGCCGAGAGTGTTAATAAGATTGTTGAAGCGGTCTCTATGGAGTTTAATGCATCCTTGAGAGATTAACTTATGGCACTGACTAAAGCTGAAATATCAAATCATTTATCGGAAAAAATTGGGCTTAGCAAACGCGAAGCAAAAGAGTTTGTCGAGACATTTTTTGAAGAGATTAAAGCAACATTGGAAAGCGGAGAGCCGGTTAAGATCTCTGGCTTTGGTAGCTTTGAATTAAAAGATAAAGGTGAGCGCCCTGGCCGTAACCCTAAGACTGGTGAAGATATTCCTATCGCCGCCCGTCGTGTGGTTACATTTAGAGCAGGACAGAAACTAAAAGAGCTGGTGGAAGAAAACTTACCGGATACTGAAGGTAAGCTTTAGTTTTTTGTTAAATAAAAAGCCGCATTCGCGGCTTTTTTTATATCGCTAAAAACCGGGGCCGCGGCTTCAGCCGCGCAATAAACAGAATAAAAGCAAAACAAGGCGGAATAAATTCCGCATCGCAAACAACAACCAAGCAGAGGCTTGGCACAAAACACTCGAAAACCTTTTACTTTTGCAAGGTTAGTAGCTTGCACCCCTTGAAAATGCTCAAACACTGGCAATTCGTTATCGTTTGGGTTATATATCTCTTATTGTTTGAATATGAGGATAGCCTCTGTTCAATTCTGCTAAATTCTGAACCGCTGTGAGCTATGTTTCTTAGTGGTTATCAAAAAGAGTAAAAATTATGTACTGTCCTTTTTGTGGAGCACAAGACACAAAAGTTATCGATTCCAGATTGGTTGCTGAAGGCAGTCAGGTGCGTCGTCGCCGTTGTTGTAATGAATGTAATGAGCGTTTTACCACTTTTGAAGTCGCCGAGCTGGTGATGCCGCGTTTAATTAAATCAGATGGCCGTCGCGAGCCGTTCGATGATGAAAAGCTGCTGGTCGGTATTCACCGGGCTCTTGAAAAAAGACCGGTCAGTATTGAAGCGATCGAAGGCGCGGTGAATAAACTGAAATCAACCTTACGGGCGACCGGAGAGCGTGAAGTGACCTCAAAAATGGTCGGTGAGCTGGTGATGGAGTTGCTGAAAAGCTTAGATCAGATTGCTTATATTCGCTTTGCTTCCGTGTACCGCTCCTTTGAAGATGTCAAAGAGTTTGGCGAAGAGATTGCGAAATTAGAAAAATAACCCTGCCGCTACGCGATTAAAGATGGACAACAACTTGAATACTGCTTACTTTTCCGATTCAGATAAACACTACATGTCCCGCGCTATTGAGTTAGCCAAAAAAGGGCGCTTTACTACCTCGCCGAACCCCAATGTCGGTTGTGTGATTGTCAGAGACAATAACATTGTTGGCGAAGGTTTTCATAGACAAGCAGGCTTAGGCCATGCTGAAGTCAATGCCCTGGCAATGGCGGCAGATAAAGCCGCCAATGCCACCTGTTATGTGACGCTCGAGCCCTGCTCGCACTATGGGCGTACGCCGCCCTGCGCGCTGGCATTGACTAAAGCAGGGGTAAAACGTGTAGTGATTGCTATGGTTGATCCTAACCCTCAGGTGGCGGGAAGTGGTATTCGTATACTGCAAGAGGCCGGTATTGAAGTTGAGACGGGGCTGTTGGAAATGCAGGCACGGCAGTTAAATCGCGGCTTTATCAAGCGAATGCAAAGCAGGCAGCCGCGTGTGACGGTTAAACTGGCCGCCAGTTTAGACGGTAAAACCGCATTGCAGAATGGCCAAAGCCAGTGGATCACCGGCAGCAAAGCACGCATCGATGTCCAGTATTACCGCGCTCAGCATAGTGCGATTTTAACCGGCAGCGGCACCGTCATTGCCGATAATCCGAGTCTCAATGTGCGTTACAGTGAACTGCAGCAGGCTGAAGGGTTTGCCGATGAAGTCGATCAGGGCTCGCTTCGCCAACCGCTGCGCATTATTTTAGACTCAACCAATAAATTAACCTTAAATGAGCGCTTATTTACTCTGCCCGGCAAAGTGCTGCTGGTTTCACTGCTCGCCCGTGATGATCTCCAGGATAAAAGCTTTACTGCTGATGTTGAGCAGCTGATCGCTAAGGATAATGGCGCGGGACATATCGATTTACAGGATCTGCTCTGCCGTTTAAATGAGTATGAAATTAATGATATTTGGGTAGAGGCAGGCGCTAAACTCAGTGGTGAATTATTTAAAAATAAGCTGGTCGATGAATTTATTCTTTATCAGGCACCAAAATTAATGGGAGATCTGGCGCGAAACTTAGTAGACTTACCTAACTTTTCAAAAATGGAGGATGTCGTGCAGTTAACGTTACAAGATGTGGCGATAATTGGTGACGATATTCGAATTATAAGTAACCGGGATTAATATGTTTACAGGTATTATAGAAGCTGTCGGGACAATCTCTGCTATTAAGCAGCATGCGAAAGATGTGACTATCAGTGTGGATAGTGGTGACCTTGATTTAAGCGATGTAAAACTGGGAGACAGTATCTCTCATAATGGTGTCTGTTTGACGGTCACCAAACTTAATGAGCAGGGCTTTGATGTCGATCTGTCTCATGAAACCTTAAAACGCAGTGCTTTTTCACAAATAAAAACCGGCTTTGCGCTCAATCTGGAAAAGGCGATGCAGATGAATTCCCGTTTTGGCGGGCATATTGTCAGCGGCCATGTTGATGGTGTCGGTGAAATCACTTCGATCACTAAACTCGGCAGTGCCGTTGAGTATTGGGTAAAAGCACCTGCTGAGCTGGCCAAATATATTGCCGAAAAAGGCTCGATAACAGTGGATGGTATCAGCTTAACGACCAATGAAATTGACGGCGCTTCTTTTAAATTAACCATTATTCCGCATACTATTGCACAAACTATCATGGCTGGTTATGTTGTCGGTACGCAGGTTAATTTAGAGGTTGATGTGATTGCGCGTTATTTAGAGCGTTTATTGTTAGGTGACAAGGCTGCTGAGCCGCAGCAGGAAAAAAAATCAACCATGGATCTGCTCGCGCGTAGCGGGTTTTTAGGTTAATTATTTTACATGCTTATGCAGATAATTTAGGTCGTCCTAAATCGCCATCAATGAAGACAACTTGGCAGGATTAAATTTTCAACTGTAATATAGCAAATTAAATTCTTTTACCTGCGTAAAGTGCATAGGCATGTTATTTTAAATGCTGACTTTGCTATTGCCAGCTAAAAAAAGATTAAGGAATAAAAATGGGATTAAATACAACAGCTGAGATTATTGAAGATATCCGTTTAGGTAAAATGGTTATTTTAATGGATGATGAAGATCGTGAAAATGAAGGCGATCTGATCATGGCAGCTGATATGGTAACTCCGGAAGCGATTAATTTTATGGCCAAATATGGCCGTGGCTTAGTCTGTTTAACGCTGACCGAAGAGCGTTGTCAGCAGCTTAAACTGCCACTCATGGTGGATGATAATACCGCTGCCTTTTCAACTAACTTTACCGTTTCAATTGAAGCCGCGGAAGGCGTAACCACAGGTATCTCTGCTGCCGACCGTGCGGTGACGGTGCAGGCGGCTATTGCTAAAGATGCCAAACCTGCTGATATTGTCATGCCGGGACATATTTTTCCGCTGAAAGCACAAGCGGGCGGAGTACTGACACGTGCCGGGCATACTGAAGCCGGTTGTGATTTGGCGCGTTTAGCGGGACGCGAGCCTGCTGGTGTGATTGTGGAAATTCTCAATGAAGACGGCAGTATGGCGCGTCGCCCGGATCTTGAGCTGTTTGCCAAAGAGCATGGCCTGAAATTGGGCACTGTGGCTGATTTAATTGAATACCGTAATAATAATGAAACCACCATTGAGCGTGTCAGCAGCTGTAAGTTACCGACAGAGTTTGGTGAGTTTGATCTGATTGCTTATCAGGACACTATTGATAAACAGGTTCATTTTGCTCTGCAGAACGGGGAAATTAAAGCGGGTGAGGTAACTAAGGTGCGCGTCCATCTGCAGAATACCTTTAGTGATAATTTCTTCTCGGACCGTATTGCTGAACGTACTTGGCCGCTTCATAAAGCCATGCAGCGTCTTGCTGAAGATGGCGGTGTGCTGGTGATGTTAGGCCATCAGGAGACGGCTGAATCACTGATTGAACAGGTCAAGCATATTGCCAAACAGGATGCCGGTGAAAGTATTGCCAGCAAGCCGCCGGGTGTCAGTCGCCGTGTCGGTGTCGGCTCGCAGATTTTGCGTGATTTAGGGGTGCATAAAATGGCACTGCTGAGCTCTGAGAAAAAATATCATGCGCTATCGGGTTTTGGTCTAGAGGTGGTTGATTACATCACTGAGTAATCATCTTAACAAAGAAAATAAATGTGTTAGAATGCACAAAATTATGTAATAAGGGTCGAAAATGAAAATAATTGAAGGTGGTCTAGCGGCACCACAAGCGAAAATAGCAATCGTAATCTCTCGTTTTAACAGCTTTATTAATGAGCAGCTATTAGCCGGGGCTGTTGATACCCTTAAGCGTACAGGTCAGGTGAGCGACGATAATATTACTGTCGTTCGTGTGCCGGGTGCAGTTGAACTTCCTCTTGCGACTAAACGCGTTGCGGCATCTAAAAAATATGATGCCATTATTGCCTTAGGAACAGTCATTCGTGGTGGTACACCACACTTTGATTTTGTTGCTAATGAATGTAATAAAGGCCTTGCGCAAGTATCGCTTGAGTTTGATGTGCCTGTTGCCTTTGGTGTATTAACAACGGACTCCATTGATCAGGCGATTGAACGAGCTGGCACCAAAATGGGTAACAAAGGTAGCGAAGCTGCGCTAGGTGCATTAGAGATGGTTAATGTTATGGCGGAACTTGGATAATGAAAATGAAACCTGCAGAGCGTCGTCGCGCTCGCCAGTTTGCAGTACAGGCTGTTTATCAATGGCAAATTACGCAAGCCAATGCCGGTCAGATCATTGACCAGTTTACTGTTGATCAGGATTTGTCAAAAACAGATGTTTCATATTTTAAAGAGCTATTAACCGGTGTTATACATCGTGTTGAATCTTTAGATGAAAAGTTATCTCCGTATCTTTCCCGTAAAATCGGTGATGTTGATATGGTTGATCTTGCAGTGTTACGTATTGCCATGTATGAATTAACCTATCGTACTGATGTGCCGCATAAAGTGGTATTAAACGAAGCGATTGAGTTAGCTAAAGATTTTGCAACAGACGAATCTTACAAATTTGTCAATGGTGTGTTAGATAAAGCACTGCGCAGCTTAAAGTTGCGTGAAGAAGCCGCTAATAATTAATGACAAGCGCTTGTTTTTAAGCGCGCCTTTAGTCTGAGGAATCCTCACAGGAACAGCTGTGTAACTTATTGAATATATTAAGTTGAACTGTGACTTCTTATCAGTTTTTAATTACAACATGGGGCCGCGGCTTCAGCCGCGCTGTTATTTGCTCGAATATATATCGCTCGGCTGAAGCCGAGGCCCCTGTGTGTAGTAGCAGAGAGCTGGATTTTGGCTCAAAAAGGCTGTGGGGATTTCTCTGCCTTTATGCCATGCTCAAATAAAGCTCCTGCATAGCAGATACCAGACCAATCACATCCTGCTCATCATGGAACAGGTGTGTCGAAATACGTAATGCATGCCTGTCATGCTGATCGCTCGA
>JBFGZH010000079.1:0-10308 GCA_041586895.1 Psychromonas sp.
AAGTCGCCTTCTATTTTAACCGCAGCTAACTGACAAAGCTATTGCTTAGCGTGCAGGCCTTGTTTTTCAAAGGTACGATAGATCCATGTCTGCTGTACCAGGGTCACGATATTACTCATTAACCAGTAGAGAACCAGACCGGCAGGGAACATCACGAAGAAGCCGGTAAAGATAATCGGCATAAACTTCATCACTTTCTGCTGCATAGGATCTTGTCCCGTGGTCGGTGACATCTTCTGAATAAAGTACATACTCACACCCATTAAAATAGGCAGAATATAGTACGGGTCTTTTACTGACAGATCCTGAATCCATAACATAAAGGGGGCATGGCGTAACTCAACGGACTCCATTAATGACCAGTATAGAGCAATAAAGATAGGCATCTGCAGAAGAATAGGGAAACAACCGCCTAACGGGTTCACTTTCTCTTTCTTATACAGTTCCATCATCGCTTTGGATACTTTCTGACGATCTTCTCCGTAACGTTCACGTAACGCCTGAATCTTAGGCTGTAGCAGACGCATTTTCGCCATCGAGGTGTACTGCGCTTTGGTTAGCGGGTACAGCGCGCCTTTTACCGTAAAGGTGATTAGAATAATAGCCACACCCCAGTTACCGACAATACTCTGGAAGAACAGCAATAGCTTGAATAAAGGTTGGGCAATAAACCATAACCAACCGTAATCCACGGTCAGATCAAGGTTATCGGCAGCTTCTGCCATCTCTTCCTGTAATTTAGGTCCTACCCAAAGCTTGGCTTTAATCTCTGCGCTACTGTTGGCAGCAATGGTCTTCACCGGCGCTTTGAAACCAATAGCGGCATCGCGGTTTTGAATAATATTGCTGTATAATACGTTGTTATCCGTTGTTTCCGGAATCCAGGCAGAAACAAAGTAATGCTGCAGCATGGCAACCCAGCCGCCGGCCGTTGTTTCATTTAATCGCGCATCCTGCATATCATCGAAGCTGTATTTGCTGTAACGCGTTTCCGATGTCGAGAAAGCACCACCACGGTAAACCGGCATCATCATGCTGGTTTCATGTTCCGCCAGGGTTTCTTTAAGCTGGCCGTATAACTGCACGTTTAACGGTTCGCTAGTATTGTTTTCAATGCTGTAAGCAACATTCACCACGTATTCACCGCGTTTCAGGGTAAAGGTTTTAATGAAGACATTACCTTGATCATCAACGAAGCGCAGCGCGGTTGAAACTTCTGTTTGACCGTCAGCCAATACCGCCTGGTTATTTTCAGCCGTGTAGTAAGGGCGGCCTTTTTTACTGGCATCGGGACCTTGCCCAATCAGACCACTTTGTGCGATATAAGTAAAACCATTACCGCTCTCTAATAAACGGTAGGGGGCCTCTGACTTCAGCTCTTCATCGTGCTCTAATAAATCTGCCGAGATCACATCACCGCCAACCAATGAGATGGCTAAGCGTAACTGATCATTTTCTAAAACAACGGATTCACTTTGTGCTAATTGAGAAGGGACTTCATTAGCTGTTTCTGTCTGCGCCGAAGCAGGGACATCGGCACTGAAATTACTGCTTGCTGGCACAGCGGTGCTTTGTTGAGTGACTTCTGCCGTCTGTTGCTGCAGATTCGTTTGCGGATTTTTCTCTTCGACCCATGCCTGATAGAGCAAGAAGCTAACAAACAGCAGAGCGAGTAAAAGTAAATTGCGTTGGGATTCCATAACGTTTATTAATCTCTTTTTGTAGGTTTATTTTTATTAGCACAACAAGCAGGTACAGGATCGTAACCACCTTTACTTAAAGGTTGGCATTTTATAAGACGCAGGCTCGCGAGCCAACAACCTTTTACAATTCCATGTAAATTTATTGCCTGGATCGCATATTGAGAGCAAGTTGGCGTAAAACGACAACGAGCACCAATCATCGGGCTAATGAATATCTGATAACCCCGAATTAATTTAATAATTAGCCATTGCAGCGCTGCACTAATTTTCGCCATAATTTATCCAAAATTTTATTAATTTCTTGATTTGATAAATCCGCAATACCGGCTTTAGCAATAACCACAATATCAATTGCTGGAAGTTGGTGTTGTTGATGACGGAACTGCTCTCTTACAAGACGACGAATACGATTACGCCCAACGGCAAGCTTAATATGCTTCTTAGGAATAGCCATGCCTATACGCGGGTGACCTAAATTGTTTTTTCGAGCAAGAAGAGTGAGGTGCGGTGAAACTGCTGGAACAGCATTTTTAAATACGGGTTGAAAATCATCGGGAGTTAACAGACGTAACTCCCGAGAAAACGAATAATCTACCACGTCTGGTAAATTATGCGCTTAAGCTTGCGCGGCCTTTAGCACGACGACGAGCTAGTACTGCACGACCATTTTTAGTCGCCATACGAGTTCGGAAACCGTGTGAACGCTTACGCTTAGTGTTACTAGGTTGAAAAGTACGTTTCATGCTCTTTTCCACTTATTAGTTAAGTACTGTACAGTAGCTAATATTTTTAGCTTATTATTGATAATTCACTGAGTGAGCAAATCACAAATAATAAAGAAAAAGAGTTAGCCGATTAAAAAGAGAGCGAATTCTATGTATTGATCGAGCAAAAGTCAATCAAAGATGCTTCTTTAACGCAGATTAAATTTGTCCCGGCAAACTATTAACTTGCAAGCGGGTTAATTTAAACTGTGATCCAGACTCAAAAGTCAGGGTGGGGGAATTATATAGAAGCGTCATGAATAAGCAAGGATCTGCAGGAGATCTTTGCTGTTTTTCTTTACCGGCAAAGCAGGGAAAAGCCTCACTGCAGGCAGCGTAATCAACCGCTTTTCAAGCAGATAGGCAACGCTTAAAAGTATAATTCAGCTAATTCCCATAAACACAAGGATCTTTTTTACTTTTTTATGTACAGATCTTGTGGCGAAAAATAGATCTTCTCGGTAGAATTATGCGCCCTAAATTAATAACTGGAGTTAGTCATGTCCCTCGCAATTTGGCAAGAGTGCTTAGCACAATTAAAAGATGAACTGTCAACGGGAGACTTCAGTACTTGGTTACGTCCTTTACAGGCCGAATTCAGTAATTCTACGCTTTCTCTTTACTCACCGAATAAATATACCAGCGAGTGGGTGCGTAACAAATATATGGATCTTATTGAAAGTAAGATCCAGCAGCTTGCCCAGCAGGAAAATCCGCATCAGACGATTAAAATCCGCCTGCTGGTCGGCAATATCAGCTCGGCAGAGCCTCAGGCAGCGGCCAAAGCGGCGCCGGTCAACAGTCCGACCCAGCCTTGGGAAGGTGAAAACCAGGCGCAAAAGGTCACCCACAAAAGTAATCTGATAAAAAAATACACTTTTGATAATTTTGTTGAAGGTAAATCCAATAATTTTGCGATAGCGACCACCCAGCAGATTGCCGAAAATCCCGGCGATGTTTACAACCCGCTCTTTTTATATGCGCATCCGGGGTTAGGAAAGACTCACTTACTGCATGCGGTGGGTAACGCTATTGTCGCCAATGATCCGGACAGTAAGGTGGTGTATATACGCTCTGAGCGCTTTGTTCAGGATATGATCAATGCTATTCGTAATAACTCCATCGAGCAGTTTAAAGAGTACTATGCCTCGCTGGATGCGCTGCTGATTGATGATATCCATTTCTTTGCCGGCAAAGATCGTTCTCAGGAAGTGCTGTTCCAGACCTTTAACTCTATGCTGGATGCCCACCAGCAGGTGATCCTGACCAGTGACCGTTTTCCAAAGGAGATTGAAGGGATTGATGAGCGTTTGCGTACCCGTTTTGGTTGGGGTCTGTCTATTCCTATCGATCCGCCGGAGCTGGAAACCCGTGTGGCCATCTTAATTACCAAAGCGGAAGAGCGCGGCCTGAAGCTGCCCGATGATGTGGCTTTCTTTATCGCCAAGCGTCTGACCATTACCGATGTGCGTGTCCTGGAAGGGGCGATTGCCAATATCTCCGCTAAAGCACAATTTACCGGTCAGGATATTACTATCGCACTGGTCCAGGATGCGCTGCGCGATATGCTGGCGGTACATACCAAACAGACCACTATTGATAATATTCAAAAGGTCGTGGCTGAGCATTACCGTATTAAAACTTCGGATATGTCCTCCAAGCGCCGCACGCGGACGGTTGCCCGTCCTCGACAAATCGCCATGGCACTGGCCAAGGAGCTGACCCAGCACAGCCTGCCGGAGATAGGCGAAGCCTTTGGCGGACGCGATCACACCACAGTGTTACATGCTTGCCGTAAAGTAGAAGAGTTACGTCGTGAAAATAACGACATTCAGGAAGACTATAAGATCCTGATCCGCACGCTTTCGATGTAAGGTAGCCTTGATTATGCATTTTTCCATTTCCCGAGACGTTTTCCTTCGCCCGTTACAACTGGTGGTCAGTTCAGTCGCAGGCGGCCGCCCGGCATTGCCTATTATGGCTAATATCTTAATCGAGGTGAAGGATAACCTGTTAAGCCTCACCGGTACCGATTTAGAGGTGGAGCTGATCACCCAGATTCCCCTTGAGCAGCCTTCAGAGGATGGTGAAATCACCGTTCCGGCGCGCAAACTTTTAGATATCTGCCGCGGCCTTGCCGATCCCTGCGAAATCACTTTCCAGGTAAAAGACAACCGGGTTACCGTGCGCTCCGGGCGCAGTCGTTACTTACTATCGTCACTGCCTGCCGCTGATTTTCCGAATATTGAATCCTGGCAGAGCCTGGTTGAATTCAGCGTTGCCCAGAATGAATTTAAGAAACTGATTGAATCGACGCAATTTGCCATGGCCAGTCAGGATGTGCGTTATTACCTTAACGGCATGTACTTTGAAGCCTCGGGCAATACCCTGCGCAGTGTCGCCACCGATGGCCACCGTCTTGCTTCCTGCGCCATCGACCTGGCACAGACCATAGAAGAGCAGTCGGTGATCGTGCCGCGCAAAGGGGTCAGCGAACTGGTTAAACTGCTGGATAATGACCAGGCGAATCTGACCATTCAAATCGGCCAGAATAATCTGCGCGCTATTATTGACGGCTTTATCTTTACCAGCAAACTGGTTGACGGCCGCTTTCCTGATTACCGCCGCGTTATTCCGCGCAACGGCGATAAAGAATTAATCTCCAGCAGAGAAACCCTGAAACAGGCTTTCTCGCGGGCGGCTATTTTATCCAATGAAAAGTTTCGAGGCGTGCGCTTAACGCTGTCGGAAAACCTGTTACAGATCACCGCCAACAACCCTGAGCGGGAAGAGGCAGAAGAGTATATTGATGTTAATTATCAGGCACCGGATCTGGAGATAGGCTTTAACGTCAGTTACGTGCTGGACGTATTAAATACCCTTAAAAGTGAGCAGGTGAAGATGACCTTCAGCAGCTCAGATCACAGCGCTTTAATCGAATCTGTTGATGATGACGGCTCGCTGTATGTGCTGATGCCGATGCGCCTGTAACCTTAAAAGCGCTTGAGCCCATTTAAGGAGTGCGCGCTATGCCGTTAGAAAAATTGATGATTAATCAATTTCGTAATATTGGCTCTGCAAACCTCGACTTTAACCATAAAATCAACCTTATTGTCGGCACTAATGGCAGCGGTAAAACATCGCTGCTGGAAGCCATCTACTTTTTAGGTTTAGGGCGCTCATTCCGCAGCCGTTTAAGCAACCGCATTATCAACTACGGGCACAATGAATTTACCCTGTACGCTGAGATCAGCAGCGATAATCTGAGCACCCCGATTGGTCTGCAGAAGTCTAAAAATGGCGACAGCATACTGAAAATCAACGGCGCGCAGAGCAGAAAATTAGCCAATTTAACGCAATATTTACCGCTGCAGTTAATCACCCCGGAAAGCTACACACTACTCACCGGAAGCCCTAAAAACCGCCGCGCCTTTCTTGATTGGGGGGTTTTTTATCATGATCCGCTCTTTTATCACAATTGGGCGAAAATAAAGCGCTTATTAAAGCAACGTAATGCCGCATTAAAGCAATGTAAGACTTACAATGAGCTGCAAGTATGGGATAATGAACTGTGTTTTTTAAGTGAAAAGATCAGTTCACAACGGCAGGCTTACTTTGAGCAGTTAATGCCTTTAATAGATGCCACCCTGGCTGATTTTTTGCCGGATTTTTCCATCAGCAGCCGCTTTTTCTGCGGCTGGGATAAGGGCAATAAATCGCTGCAGGAATACTTAATAGACAACTTCAATCGCGACAAGCAACTCGGTTATACCACAGCCGGCCCGCAAAAAGCAGATATACGCTTTAAGAGTAATGGCTTACCGGTTGCAGATGTATTATCCAGAGGGCAGTTAAAACTCTTTGTATACGCCTTACGATTGGCGCAGGGGTTATTTTTAAACTCTGTTAATAACAAACAGTGTGTTTTTTTAATCGATGACTTTAGTTCTGAATTAGATTCGGCTAAACAGCAGATATTAGCAAAACACATTACAAACTCCGATGCTCAACTGTTTATCACTGTTATTGAAAAAAGTAGCTGTGAAACTTTATTTGGGCCGGAACGCTCCGTGTTTCACGTGGAACACGGCAAAATCACAGTAGAATAGGTGAAAGTTTTATGGCTGAAAATAGTTATGATTCGTCAAATATCAAAGTATTAAAAGGCTTAGATGCGGTACGTAAACGCCCGGGCATGTATATCGGTGATACCGATGATGGTACAGGCCTGCACCATATGGTGTTTGAGATACTTGATAACTCAATCGATGAAGCTTTAGCGGGATACTGTAGTGATATCATTACCACAATTCATACCGACGGCTCCGTTTCCGTCCGAGACGACGGTCGCGGTATTCCTGTTGATATTCATGAAGAAGAGGGCGTTTCAGCAGCTGAGGTGATTATGACCGTCCTGCATGCCGGCGGTAAGTTTGATGATAACTCCTATAAAGTATCCGGCGGTCTGCATGGCGTGGGAGTTTCCGTGGTTAATGCCCTGTCCAGCAAGCTGCGCTTAACCGTGAAACGTAATGGTAAGATTCATCAGCAAACCTATCATCATGGCGTACCGGAAGCGCCGTTAGCCATTATTGGTGAATCAGAGCAGAGCGGCACGGAAATCCGTTTCTGGCCAAGCGCTGAAACCTTTAGTGATACCTTATTCCACTATGATATTTTAGCAAAACGCTTACGTGAGCTGTCTTTTCTAAATTCAGGCGTGTCCATCAAGCTGATTGATAAGCGTGAAGAAGATAAAGCCGATCACTTTCATTATGAAGGCGGTATTGAAGCCTTTGTTAATTATCTCAATACCAACAAGACGCCTATCCATAGCAAGGTCTTTCATTTTTCTACCGAGCATGAAGACGGTACCAGCGTTGAAGTGGCGATGCAGTGGAATGACGGCTTCCAGGAAAATATTTACTGCTTTACCAATAATATTCCGCAAAAAGACGGCGGTTCACACCTGACCGGCTTCCGCGGCGCGTTAACACGTACGCTTAATGCCTATATGGAAAAAGAACTGGCCAAGGTTAAAAACAGTAAAAATAAAACCGCCACTGAAGGCGGCGATTCACGCGAAGGCTTAACCGCGGTTATCTCGGTGAAAGTACCGGATCCTAAGTTCTCTTCACAAACCAAGGATCGCCTGGTATCTTCGGAAGTGCGTCCGATTGTTGAGAGTGCCATGGGCGAAAAGCTGCAGGAATTCTTACTGGAAAACCCGTCAGAAGCGAAAATCATCACCTCTAAAATTATCGATGCGGCACGGGCCCGTGAAGCCGCCCGTAAAGCGCGCGATATGACCCGCCGTAAAGGCGCCCTGGATTTGGCCGGTTTACCGGGCAAACTGGCAGATTGTCAGGAAAAAGATCCTGCTTTCTCTGAACTCTATATTGTGGAAGGGGACTCTGCTGGCGGTAGTGCCAAGCAGGGACGTAACCGTAAAAATCAGGCTATTTTGCCACTCAAGGGTAAAATTCTTAATGTCGAAAAAGCACGTTTCGATAAGATGCTTTCTTCGCAGGAAGTCGCCACACTGATCACCGCATTAGGTTGTGGTATCGGCCGTGACGAATACAATCCGGAAAAAACCCGTTATCACCGCATCATTATTATGACCGATGCCGACGTCGATGGCTCGCATATCCGTACATTGCTGCTGACCTTCTTTTATCGCCAGATGCCGGAATTAATCGAAAATGGTTATATCTATATTGCTCAGCCGCCGCTTTACAAGGTTAAAAAAGGCAAGCAGGAAACCTACCTGAAAGATGATCTGGCTCGCCAGGCTTATCTGACCGAATTAGCCCTGGAAAATGCCTCATTGCATGTCAATCAGGATGCTCCGGGAATCTCCGGTATCGCACTGGAAAGCATGATCCAGCGTTACCGTAATACTCAGGATACCATCAGCCGTTTAGCGCGCCGTTATCCAGCAGCGATTTTAGATAAGCTTATCTACAAACCGGCATTGACGGTGGAGAATCTCACTGATCAGGTTGTGGCCGGTGATTGGGCTGAAGATGTGGTCGATACCCTAAACCAGGAAGATCTGAATGGTACTATCTATAGCGCCCAGGTCATTAAGTCTGAGGATGAGCTGAGCAATAAAATCATCTTTACCGTGCGTCTGCATGGTGTTGACAGCCACTATACCTTTGATGAAGAGTTCTTTGGTTCAAATGAATATAACTCCTTTGTTTCTGTCGGTGCCGAGATTCAGAACCTTCTTGAGAAGGGCGCCTTTGTTAAACGTGGCGAACGGGTTAAAGAAGTGGACAACTTTATTGATGCGGTCAACTGGTTAATGAATGAGTCAAAACGCGGCCTGTATATACAGCGCTATAAAGGCTTAGGAGAGATGAATCCCGAGCAGTTATGGGAAACCACCATGGATCCGGAAGCGCGACGCATGCTGCAGGTAACCATTGAAGATGCCGTCGGTGCCGATCAGCTGTTTACCACCCTGATGGGTGATCACGTTGAACCGCGTCGTGCCTTTATTGAAAACAATGCCCTGCGCGTTGAAAACCTCGATGTGTAATTAGTTCAGAGTCAATACAAATAGCAGCAAGCCAGCTTTTTAAGCTGGCTTTTTTGTATAAAAGCTTAAACCTATTTCATAGTGTAAGTTTAATAACCAATAAGCTGTTTCACGTGAAACACAACTATCGATTTAAACACCAAGATAATGCCTTAGCGTCTTTAAAAACAGCGGAGCGGCAGGCGTAAGCCAATACAAAAACAGGGCGGAGTTGATGATGATGGTTATCCAGAGCACCGCCTTAAAGGGCTGCTTCTGCGATTTATGACGCAAGAGTTTTTGTCCCAGCAGAGCGCCCGGCCAACCGCCTAATAAAGCGAAAAGGTGCAGCGTTTTTTCTGAGATTCGCCATGCGCCTCTCTGCGCCGCGCTTTTATCGCGAGCATAGAGGATAAATGTCAAAATGGTCAAGCCGTAATAAACCGCGACCAGGTATAAAGGGACAGCGAACAAAAAAGCGGCAGCCACCACAAAGCCTAAATATGCGCAGGCAAACAGCACAGTTAGAGGGCGTCTCTTTTTCTTTATGCTCATTGGCTTATTCCGTTATTGTCAATCAGCCCCTACTGTAAATGGCCGGGTTAATAACGGCAAGCTGCAATAAGGCTCTTGTCACTCTGCACCGCTGAGCTTTTAACCCCGGCAAAATTAACCAAGGTGTGGAATAGGTTATCCTGCGATACAGAATCATGCTCCGCTTTACGCTGTAAGCATTGGCGATCAATATGATAAGCCTCGGCAAATGCGCTGTCCATCCACAGATACCAGGGCACTTGAGTCTGCTCTTCGGGTGCCAGTGAGTAGGGCGTACCATGCAGGTAAAGACCGTTTTCTCCCAAAGACTCGCCGTGATCCGAGATATACATCAAGGCGACATTATATTGCTCGCTGTAACTTTGTAATCTTGCAATTAATTGAGCAATTACAAAGTCCGTATGGGCAAGGGTATTGTCATAGACATTAATAATCTCCTGATCGCTGCAGTTTTCAATATCACTTCTGTCGCATGAGGGGGTAAACAGCTCCTGCTCTTGAGGATACCTTTTCCAATAGGTCGGGCCATGACTGCCGATGATATGCAGGGCAAAAAGCTGATTGGATTGAGCATCCCGTACTACATTTTTAGCAAACGCCTGCAGCACCACCTCATCGGTGCAGACACCGCCGGCACAATAAGCCGGGTAATCCGCTGCCTGTATCTCTATTTTATTAAGGTGTTTAGCAACCGCTTTATCACCGCCGTCATTTTCGACCCATAACACCGAGGTGCCGGCTCTTTGAATAATATCCA
>JBFGZH010000080.1:0-10223 GCA_041586895.1 Psychromonas sp.
GAGAAATCTATCGCCAGGGAGTCATCTTCTATATTAACGACAATTGGTGCATCGGTGAAAAATTCAGGCGCAGCCATCCTTTTTTTCTGCAGTTCATCAGAAAACAGAGAAAGCTCCTCACTGACAAGATTCACCACCAGCAATGTGAAATTCGATGATTTCAATGTCATAATGATCCCATATATTGAAATTTTAATTAATTGACTTAAAAACAGTGATTTTCTATCAAAATTAACCCTGTATGCATGTTATAGTTTGCTTTCACAATAGGCAAGCAAAGGGCTGTATTAGTATTATGTTATGTGCTGTATATAAGAGTATTCGAAAATCACAAACTTATCTTTTTATCGCTAAAAGGGATGATTTTTCTTCTGTACCCGATGCACTGCTGACACAATTTGGTCCGCCACAGTTAGTTTCCCTATTAAATATTCAGGAAAAAACGCGGCTTGCGCTTGCTGATCCAGCGAATGTGCGCGCAGCAATTATAAAAGATGGCTATTATCTGCAACTTCCACCTCCTCCTGTTGACTATCTGCAGGAGCACAAAAAATGGCAAGCAACCCAAAAAGGAAAAAGTCATGACAGTGATTAATGCAACCTCTCTGAGCAAACTGTTTACCCGTTTCTGCTTAACGGCATTAGCCAGCTTAGTATTGGCGCAAGCAGCAACAGCGGAAGAAGCACAAAAAATCCCCTTTACTGACTATGTTGAAAAACTGAAAATCGAAGCAAAAGCAAACGGCATCGCTGCCGCTGTTGTCGATAACGCCTTTGCCGAAGTTGAGTTTTTACAACGCAGTGTGAAAGCCGATAAAGCACAGCCGGAGTTTAAACTCACCTTAGACAGCTATATTCCGCGTGCCGTACCGGACTGGAAAGTTGAGCAGGCGCGCGCCGCCTACAAAAAACATTATACTCTGCTGCATAAAATTGGTCAGGAGTACGGTGTGCAGCCGAGGTTTATTGTCGCACTTTGGGGGATTGAAACTAACTTCGGCAAGCTGACCGGCCGTCATAATGTTATCTCCGCACTCACCACTATGGCCTATGAGGGGCGTCGTGAAGCGTTGTTTAAAAAGCAACTTTTTGCGGCATTGACCATTTTAGAGCAGGGGCATATTCAAGCCGATAAATTTATCGGCTCATGGGCCGGTGCCATGGGCCAGGTGCAGTTTATGCCGACTTCCTATCTCAATTATGCCGTTGATTATGACGGTGATGGTAAAAAAGATATCTGGAACAGCTACGCTGATGTTTTCGCATCGGCAGCCAATTACCTGAAAACCGAAGGTTGGGATGATCAGCATACCTGGGGCCGACAGGTGTTATTGCCTGCTGACTTTGACCATCAACTGGCAGGCCTTAAACACAAAAAAACACTGCAGCAATGGCAGGAGTTAGGCGTTCGCCGTTTTGACGGTTCAGATCTGCCCAAGGTTGATCTCAAGGCTTCGATTGTCATCCCTGATGATAAAAGCGGCAGAATTTACCTTGCTTATAATAATTACCAGGTATTAATGCACTGGAACCGCTCATATTATTTCGCCACGGCAGTCAGCTATCTGTCCGAGCGTATTAATCACCCGCGTATCTATGCAGCAACAGAATAGGATTGAAATGACTCATTTTTGGGAAGAGAAAACACTGGCACAAATGACCGAGCGGGAGTGGGAATCGCTCTGTGATGGTTGTGGCAAATGCTGTTTAAACAAAATTATCGATGCTGACAGCGAAGAGTTACATTTTACTAATGTTGCCTGTCACCTGTTACATACTAAGTCATGCCAGTGCCGAAAATATGCACAGCGATTTAAGTTAGTCAAAAATTGTGTCAAAGTATCTTTAGACGATATAGAGCAATTCCACTGGTTACCGGCAAGCTGTGCATACCGCCGGCTTGTAGAAGGCAAACCGCTACCGCAATGGCACCCTTTGCTGACCGGCAGCCAATCGGCGATGCATAAAGGCGGACACTCCATTCGCGGAAAAGTTATTTCCGAAGCGGCTATCGATCCTGATAATTTAGAAGATTATATTGCCATCTGGCCGGCTGAATAACAGTCAGGCTACAAATTATTAAACACAATAAAGGATGAATATGACGGATATTACTATTTACCATAACCCGCGCTGCTCAAAAAGCCGGGAAACGCTCGCTTTGCTGGAAAAGGAGCAGCTCAACATCACTGTGATTAAATACCTGGAAACGCCACCGGATAGCGCAACGCTGCAGCAGATCATTGCCTTATTGGGCTTTGCTTCAGCACGGCAGTTAATGCGCACTAAAGAAAAGCTTTATAAAGAGCTGGCACTGCAAGATGAAAAGGATGAGGCGGCTTTGCTGCAGGCAATGGTCGAAAATCCCAAGCTGATTGAGCGTCCTATTGTCTTAGCCAAGGGCAAAGCGGCCATTGGTCGCCCACCGGAGTCGGTGCTTGAGATTATCTAGCCGCTCCTGCGAGGGCTGACAGCTAACGGCTGACAGCCTTCATATGCTTACAAATCTAACACCTCTTTAACAAAAGGAATCGTCAGTTTGCGTTTTGCGACCAGCGAAGCGTTATCTAATTTATCCAGGGTTTTTAATAAGGTGCTCATTTCCCGCGATAAACGGTTTAAGAGGAATCGCCCGACATCCACAGGTAACTTCATCCCTTTAAGTTGTGCCCGCAACTGCAGCGCAGCGAGTTTCTCTTCATCATTAAGTGCTGCCAAGTGGTAACAGGCTCCCCATTCAAAGCGGGAAACCAGGTCATCGAGTTTTATGCCCAGCTTTTTCGGTAAGTCACTGGCGCACAGCACCAGACTGGCTCCTGTTGAGCGGTTGTTTTTGTTATCTAACCAGCGATTATAAAAATCAAAGAGCGCCTTTTCCCAGGTTTTATTACCGGCAATGGCGTCGACATTATCAATACAAACCAGGGTAACCTTTTCCATATTTTCAAAAATATCCAAGCTCATCCCCTGGTAATGATGAAGGGGGATATAAGCGACGCTTTCACCGCGCTCATCAACCTCAGAGCACAGGGCATGGAGCAGATGTGAACGACCGCTGCCGGATTCACCCCACATATATAAAACAGGCTCACCCAAGCCCACCACGCTATTGCGTAATTGTGTCAGTAAACTTGCATTTTGCCCCGGATAGAAACTGGCAAAAGTTTCATCATCGGGAAATTTAAGTGCTAATAACGGATATTGAAAGCGCAATTCATCCTGCGGCATGGGGCTCCTTAATTAACCCAGTTAAAGTGAAACTTTTCATTCTCAGAAAAATCCGGCTGTAGATTTGGCTGTGCAGAGAGTCCATTTTTAAAACTATCCAGAGCGCCATTAATTTTAATATTAACCGTTACTTGTGAACCTTGTACCGCAGTCACTTGAAAGGCAGCTACCGCTAACAGGTTTGCCAGCGCCTTATTAAGTTGGGTTAATTGTGCTAAAGAGTGAATACCGTGAATATAAATAGTCTGCGAAAAGTTTTCGCCTTGATTTTCTTTAACCGCATATTGACGCGCATAGTAATCGGCAATCTTACTGACCATGCTTGACACTAAGGATGACTTTTCACCACTGAGATTATCTGTCGCAAGCACCCTGCTGCGTTGACTCGCTGAATTTGACTGTACAAGCTGCCAGGATAAAGACCATTTTTCAGCACTGCTTTGCTGTAAATTAGCGACCACAAAATGCGCCACACCATAACGCCTGGAAGCGGCTGCAATTGGGCCATAAAAACGCCCGGCAACATCAGAGACTGATAGCGCTAAATTATCCTCAAGATCCATTAATGGAAATTGCAGGCTGATACCACGGTTATGTTGCTGCGCCTGAACGGCCGAAGAGATCGCCGCATCGGCATTGCCGATCAGCATATTGTCGGAAAGCAGTTGCCGCTCACCCTCATTTTCACTGATCAGCCAAACCAGGGTTACCGGTCTGGTATCTCCCCAAACCGCTTGCTGCATCTCCTGCAGCGCCTGATTAATTTTACGCTTATCAAATACCGCCGTAAAATAACGCTTGCCGAGTGTGCTCTGGTAACCGTATTGAGATAATAAGTGCTGTGCTTCCGCTAGCAGGCGCTTGCTGCCACTAAGCTCAACAATTTGGGGATTACCGGATACTTTGACTAATACTTGCTGTAATGCCAACACCTTTAATTCATTTTCGCTGTGCTCACCGGCAACAATATTACCCTGATAAGGATTATCAAACTGACCGGCATAAAGCAGCGGAACAGATAAAAGATAGAGGATCAATAAATTACACGCCAGGGAAATGAATCTCATTAACTTAACTACCAGTTGCCAATAATAAAACTAGATCATAAGCAGATCTTATTCTATTGCAAGACGATAATCATAATTAAGTCGCTAAACGCCTCATTTACAGTAAACAAGCGTATTTTATTTACCCGCAGCAGGGCAATACTTAACCACTTAGCCAATATTGACGATAAAATTTAAAATCAGCACATAAATTGTTAGATCCTAATCGTATAAATGCTAAAATACGCGCAATTTTAAATCCAATAAAAGCGATACACGCTTTTAAATTTTGCGAGGAATGCAAGTGAGCAACGAAAAAACCTCTTTAAGCTATAAAGACGCTGGCGTTGATATCGACGCGGGGACAGCACTAGTTGAACGTATTAAAGGTGTAGCAAAACGCACTAAACGCCCGGAAGTGATGGGTGGTCTAGGTGGATTTGGCGCATTATGTCAACTACCAACAGGATATAAAGAGCCTTTATTAGTTGCAGGTACAGACGGTGTCGGTACAAAACTGCGTTTAGCAATTGATCTTAAAAAACATGATACCGTGGGTATCGATTTAGTGGCCATGTGTGTCAACGATCTGATTGTGCAGGGTGCTGAGCCGCTATTTTTCTTAGATTACTACGCAACAGGCAAACTTGATGTTGATGTTGCTGCTGATGTGGTAACCGGAATCGGTGAAGGTTGTGCGCAGTCCAACTGTTCTCTTATCGGCGGTGAAACAGCTGAAATGCCGGGCATGTATGAAGGTGATGATTACGATATCGCCGGTTTCTGTGTCGGTGTTGTTGAAAAAGCTGAGGTTATTGACGGCACTAAAGTCGCGGCCGGTGATGCCCTTATCGCAGTTGCTTCAAGTGGCCCGCACTCCAACGGCTATTCATTAATACGCAAAATTCTGGAGGTATCAAAAGCAGATACTAACGCACCTTTTGCTGACTCAACACTGGGTGATACGCTATTAACCCCTACTAAAATCTATGTTAAATCAACCCTTGAACTGATTAAAAACTGCCCTGTTCATGCGATTTCTCATATTACCGGTGGTGGTTTCTGGGAAAATATTCCACGCGTACTACCGAAAGGCAGCAAAGCGGTTGTTGACGGTAACAGCTGGGAATGGCCTTCCATTTTCAACTGGTTACAGGAAAATGGTAATGTTGAAACCGAAGAGATGTACCGTACCTTTAACTGTGGCGTGGGTCTGATGATAGTGGTACCGGATGCTGAAAAAGAAAAAGCCGTGGAAATTCTAAACGCACAGGGTGAAAACGCCTGGGTACTTGGTCATATCGAGAATGCGGCTGACAATGAAGCGCAAGTAGAGATTAAGTAAAGGCTTATGACAACCTCAGCAACTAAAAAAATTGTTGTGCTTATCTCCGGCAACGGCAGTAATCTGCAGGCGATTATTGATAAGCTGCATAACACTGAACTGAAAAAGCAAAAAGTACAAGTTGTTGCCGTGATCAGCAATAAAGCCGATGCTTATGGTTTACAACGTGCCAGTGATGCAGGTATCGATGCCCAGGTTGTGCTAAACGAGGGTATTAACTCCCGTGAGCAGTATGATCTTTTACTCAGTGAAATGATTGAGCAGTATCAACCTGATTTGATTCTGATGGCCGGGTTTATGCGCATTTTAAGCACGCCATTTGTTGAAAAATATCGCGGCAAAATGCTTAATATTCACCCCTCTTTATTACCGAAATATCAAGGCACCAAGACCCATCAACGTGCCATTGATGCCGGTGATAAGGAGCATGGAGCAACGGTGCACTTTGTGACTCCGGAGCTGGACAGCGGCCCGACAGTATTACAGGCTAAAGTACCTGTGTTTGCTGAAGATAAAGCCGAAGATCTGGCTGCACGAGTGTTAACACAGGAGCATTCGATCTACCCGTTAGCGGCACAATGGTTTTTATCCGGGCGTTTAAGCATGGTTGAAGACCGCGCGCTGCTTGACGGTAACCTGTTACCGGAAAACGGTTATGCGGCGGATTAATTGACAGTTGCCGTAGCGATTAAAAAGCCGAAGTAAAATTCGGCTTTTTTGTGTCTGTAAAACCCCTTACTAAAAAAGAAGCAGATAAAACAGCGGCATCAATATAGCTGACAGAATGGCACAAAGTATCAAGGCAACAGAAGAAAAAGCACCGGCGATGGGATCCTCTTCCAGCACTTTAGCCGTGCCTAATGCATGCGAAGCACAACCTATTGCGATACCGCGCGCCTGTCTGTTTTTCACCCCGACCAGAGAAAGAAAACCTAAGCCGATACTTGAGCCGATAATTCCGGCAAAAATAACCATAGCCGCGGTTAAAGAAACAATCCCCTGCAGGCTTTTACTGATCTCCATGGCAATAGGCGTGGTCACCGATTGCGCTGCCAGGGATGCCGAGGTGATTAAATCTGCGCCAAATAACGGCATAATATAAAAAGCACAGCAAAATGCTGTCACAACAGAAAGTAAGCAGGCCAGTAAAATGCTGTTTAGTTTTGCTTTAAGAAGGTGCAATTGCTGATACAGAGGCAGAGCCAGCACAACCACGGCAGGCTCGAGTAATGCCGTTAATGGATAGGTGCCCTTCTGATACTGACTATAATCCAAACCGAATAGATAATGGAGCAACACCAAAAATGCAATCGACAACAGTACCGGGTTTAAGATTGGCCAGGGTTTAACGGCATAGAGATGTTTACTGGCGAAAAAAACCAATAAGGTTAAGGGTAAAGCAAGATAGAAAAACAAATCAAACCTCCTCATCTTTATCAATATGCTGATAAAAATGGCCGACTAAAAACATAATAAACAGGGTGGTAAATAATAATGACAGCACTATCACCAGCCAGTGACTGATAATTAAATCAAAATAATTAAGCAGCCCCACTCCGATGGGAATAAACAACAGGGCCATATATTTTAAAATAAAATTACCGGACATGCTTATCCATTCCACCTTGACCAGCGAAGTCGATAACGCAATAAACAATAAAATCAAACCGATAATACTGGCCGGAAAAGGGATAGGCAGATAAGCACTGATCAGCTTACCGAAAGTTAAAAAAAGCAGAATAATTAAAATACCACGTAAGAAATTAACTGTTTGCCTGAGCTTAGTTTGTTGAGGAGTATCTTTTAAATTTGTCATCGTAATTGGCAGCATTTAGAAATGTGAAGTGCCAATAATAGCAATACTTTTTGGCAATCACATTAATTAATCGAAAATTGTCCGGCAGCCGTTATTAAGAGTGATATTCAGCCTGCTAACAGCAGCAGCGACTCTATCACTATAATAATAAACAGCAGCAGTGACAGGCCTTTCCAAAAAGCAACCGGATTCCGCTCTATCAGCGGAGCTTGTGCTCTGCCCTTAATAAGCTCCGGATTCGGAGTCGCCAGATCCGTCGTAAACTCGCTCAAAGCCTGATAACGTTGCCCTGCTATCGGGTGAGTCGCTTTCTGAAAAACCGGGTCAATCCAGGCCGGCAGATCCGCTCTAAACTGATTGATAGAGCGATATTTCCACTGCATCTTACGCACCCGCTGCAGAGATTGTGTCTGTAATGACTTATAGGGCAGTTCACCGCTCAGTAATTCATAACCGATCACGGCAATAGAAAAAAGATCCGAAAAGGTAGTGGCTTTTTCACCATTTAAATATTCAGGCGCAATGTAATCGGTCGCCCCTAAAGGCTGATCCTCTTCAGGCGCAGCAGCAATTTCATCTAAGGCATCAATTTGTACTGTACCAAAATCAATGATTTTAACGCTGCGATCCGCCATGACCATAATATTCTCCGGCTTGAAGTCGCGATGTACTAAGCCGGCACGCTGCAGCACACGGGCGCAGCTAATAATATTGTTAATAATTTCCCGCGCGACATCCAAGGGCGGATGAGGGTTATCATACATCCACTGACGCAGCGTAATGCCGTCAATATATTCACAGATATGGTATAGAAATGGCGAAGATTTGATTCGCGGTAAAATTTTCATAATCCGCGAATCATTGAGCTTGCGGCCTACCCAGCGCTCCTTAGCAAAACCATCGAGGTAAACCAGATCATCGACAAAATTCAGCGACGGCATCTTTAACACCACTTGCTGCGAATTTTCTCTATCTTGAGCCAAGTACACATGGCTGCGCGCCCCTTGATGCAATACTTTTTCAATTACAAAGCGATCGATTTCATTGCCCGGATGCAAAGCGGGTGGAATACGCAGATGAGTTAACCGTTGATAGAGCTCATTGACGTCCAGCAGAGGCAGATTGCTGACCTGCAATAATAAGCAGGTTAAATTATCACTGCTCCCCTGCTCACTCGCCAGACCGGCTAAATCACAGGCGGCAAATTCAAGCTGCTTGGCGCTTAAGGATTGATGGGAAAGACCAGCCAGTCGCTCTGTTAGCTGCTGTTCATTTAAACTGTCATGGATTCCATCCGTAGACAGTAAAAACAGATCCCCTAATTGCAGATCAACATGCTGAAAATCAACGTCCAGTTGACTATCCATCCCCAAGGCGCGCACTAATACACTGTTTTTTCCATAGATACTGCGCGTATGATCTTTACTTAGCTGCTGCAGCTGTCCATCACGGTAACGATAAACACGGCTATCACCAACATGGAAGATATAGGCACTGGTGGATTTAAAAATAACGGCAGAGAAGGTGGTGATCAGGCCATTATGGCGCAGTTCATTTTGCGTATTTTGTTGGAAAAGCCAGCTGTTAAGCGAGGTCAGGACCTTGCTCGCGGCCATTTTCACACTCCAACTTTCCGGCGTGCTGTAATAGTCCGTAATAAATTGACTGACACTTACCTGGCTGGCATTTTGGCTCTTATCACTGCAGCTGACGCCATCTGCGATACAGGCCGTGATGCCTTTATATTTTTTTTCCGAATGTAAAGTCGGCACCTTAACCGCAAAAGCATCCTGGTTAATTTCCCGAGTTCCGGTGGTCGAGTACCCGCCCACGCAGAGTTCAAGGCTTTTTCTGGCTTGCTGCTGACGGAGCACATCTTCTGTCATAGGCTTGTTATCTTATTGAATGTACAAAGCGCCTCAAGACACAGGTCTTGAGGCGCTGCACGGATTAGAGACTGATATTAATGGCTAACATCAATTAAGGTAACACTGCCATCAGCATTCACTTCTGCCATTTTACCTTTTGGCTCAGCCATTAAGGATAGGGTTACTAGCCCGATAAATGCAGTCACTGCTATCACATAGAAGAAGGTCTGGTAATCGACAAAGGAGAGTACGGTTAAATAAACCACAGCGCCGACATTACCATAAGCCCCCGTCATACCGGCAATTTGCCCGGTCATACGGCGCTTAATCAGAGGTACTGTCGCAAACACCGCACCTTCACCCGCCTGGACAAAGAACGAACATAACATCGCAGCCGCAACGGCCAGCCATAGCGCCCATTGACTATCGATTTGCGCCATTAACAGGTATCCCAGCGCAAGACCTGCGGTTAAAATAACTAAGGTTATTTTACGACCGAATTTGTCGGAAATCCAACCGCCACCAGGTCGGGAAACCAGGTTCATAAAGGCATAAGCCGACGCTACCATACCCGCCAGTACCGGGGTTAACTCAAAGGTCTCTAAGAAGAATAACGGCAGCATAGAAACAACCGCTAGTTCAGAGCCAAAGGTAGCAAAATAAAGGATATTTAACACGGCAACCTGTTTGAATTGATATTGATGGATTTCAGCCACCGGCGTCGTGAAGATTGATTTGTTGACTTTCCAAACTTGCGTCCATTCATAGATATAGATAGCGACTAAAATGCCATAAATGGAATAGGTCACTTCATTTGAGATCATGTCGATATTGGCAGGTGACAACTTCCAGGTCAGTAACGCCAGTGCTGCGTACATAGGCACTTTCATAATCAGCAGAAGAAAGAAGTCTCCTTTTGA
>JBFGZH010000081.1:0-10222 GCA_041586895.1 Psychromonas sp.
AAGCACCCTTGATAACAGTGCCGATACTAAGCAGCGTGCCCAGCAACTGCAGGAAAGTATTGCCGCTGAAGTTATACAGCCGGCAGCGCAAATAGTGTCACAGGCCGATACAGGCGCAGTAGAAGTGCAGAAAATTAGTGCGGAAGAAAGCCCTGCAGTAGTAGAAAAAGCTGAAAAAAGTACTGAGCAGCAAGCACCTGCAGCTGAAAAAGGCACTGCAACTGAAGAAAGCACTAACAAACAAGCAGCTATCGCAGCAGAAAGCGCGCCAGCAGAAAAAACCGTTGCCGCACCAGCCGCGAGCGCAGACAAAGAGACAACAGCTGAAAAGCCGCCAGTACAGGAATCTGCTAGCGAGAAAAAAGTCGGCACGGTCAGCACTGTCACTAAATCATCGACCTCGCCGATGACGAAAACGGTCAGTGACGCGCTGGATACAGCATCTGAAATCAGCATTGTTGCTGCGACAGAGCGCACCCCCTTTGCAAAATCAACTCAGCAGGCTGGTAGCCGCTTTGCAACCAGCCATGCCGAGAGTGAAACGGTAAAAGCAAAACTCTAATATAACTATTGCTTATATCTAATAGTTTTTATGTATCAAATCAAACGGATATTCCATTGGAATATCCGTTTTTTTATACTGCTATTTTTTAATTGAAGGTTTATCATAAGCAGCTATTACTATATCGCTTTAACAAAGCAAATAAATTCTCCAAGGTGGCTCCATGAGTGAAACTAAACATCATAAATTATTAATTTTGGGCACTGGTCCCGCAGGTTATACTGCTGCGGTATATGCAGCACGTGCCAACTTAAACCCTGTTCTAATCACTGGCATGCAGCAAGGTGGCCAATTGACCACAACCACTGAAGTTGAAAACTGGCCAGGCGGTGGTGCCGATATGACAGGACCCGGTCTTATGGAAAGCATGAAAGAACATGTGCAACGTTTTGATACGCAAATCATCGTCGATCATATTAACAAAGTTGACTTAAGCAAGCGCCCTTTTACCCTTGAAGGGGAAAACAGCTACACTTGTGATGCACTGATTATCGCAACAGGTGCATCGGCACGTTATTTAGGACTGGAATCAGAAGAAGCATTTAAAGGCCGTGGCGTTTCAGCCTGTGCTACCTGTGATGGCTTTTTCTACCGCAATCAAAAAGTAGCTGTTGTTGGCGGAGGCAATACCGCTGTTGAAGAAGCGCTATATCTATCCAATATCGCTTCTGAAGTTCACCTTATTCATCGTCGTACCGGTTTCCGCTCGGAAAAAATCCTTCTACAGCGTTTACAGGATAAAATTGACAACGGCAATATCATCCTTCATACAGACCGTGTTCTCGATGAAGTGTTAGGCGATGAGATGGGCGTAACCGGACTGCGCTTAAAAGACACACTGTCAGATAAAACGGAAGAACTGGAAGTAATGGGCGTATTTATTGCTATCGGCCATAAACCCAATACCGATATCTTTGCCGGACAACTGGAGATGAACCACGGTTATCTTAAAGTACAGTCGGGTAGTGAAGGTAACGCTACGCAGACAAGTGTTGAAGGCGTGTTTGCTGCCGGTGATGTCAGTGACCATATTTACCGTCAGGCAATTACCTCTGCCGGTACTGGCTGTATGGCCGCTTTAGATGCGGAACGTTTCCTGGATAATCAGGGCAGTTAGAAAAGCACGCAGGAAAAAGGTAACCTTAGGTTACCTTTTTTTTTGCCATTAAAAACTGTCGCTGTGCAGCATTGCCTGAATCGACGTCAACTCCATTAACGCATACTTATATTCAATAAACTCATGTATATTGCCTGCTGTGCTGAGTTTGAAATAGTAGATTGCTTTGGGCAAATCACCTGCTAATTTATGCCAGTGCGCTAGATAAAAATAAGCCTCGCAGAGACGCTCTGCAAGCTCTTTATTGGTAGTGACACCATAAGAAACACCTTCGAGAAATTTTTTCTCCGTTGTTCTACCGGCAATCACATCTATTAAGGACCAGGCAAAACGCCTGTCAGCTGTTGACTGCCGGGCACTCTGCAGTACTCTTAATGCGCCTTGCGGATCTGTTTTGCTATTTATAATATAGCGCCACAAAATACGATAAGGATCATGGCTATCCAGGGTATAAAATCGCTCAATATCCTTACTCGCTAAACTATAACGTTGTATCTGATATAAGCCGATGGCACGATGCAGGTAACTATATTGCATATTATCGGATAGCTCCAGAGCCGAATCAAAGGCTTCAAAAGCATCATCATAAGCACGGCTTAAAAGCAGCTGTAAACCTAATCTATTATAGGGTGCAGCAAAAGTAGGATCAGCAGAGATTGCCTGACTGAGATCATAGCGACTATGCGCACTTAACCCCATGCGCTCATAAATTAAAGCACGCTCATAAAAGAGACGCGCATGCTGCTGTGCATCTAATTTTTTTTGCTCTGCCAGCAGTTGATTAATGCGCAGCAGATTAACTTCATCCTGATAACTGATTTGTACTGCTGCCGCCATGGGCAAGACAGCATTGAGCTGATCACGATCTGTCTGCGAGGGATCATCTTGAGAAACAGTTTGGCAGGCCGATAATAACAGCAAAACAGCTAAAAAAGGTACTACGGATAAATACAATCTCATGGGCAAACCCTGATAAATAGAAGAGTTAAGAGTGAACTATAAAAGGAATAAAGTAAAGGATGAGAGAAATTTTACAAATAAAAAGCACTGCTTGCAGTGCTTTTTAAAGGATGCCAAGGACAGCAGTCGAAGTTAAATTAATGGCTCCTGATCGGCGCCTTCTTTTTCCACCACTTCAGGGATCATATGCTCTCGGGAAATCCCTAGTTTGATTGCCAGCGCACTGGCCACATAAACGGATGAATAAGTACCGACCAGCACACCAATTAGCAGGGCCGTCGCAAAGCCATGAATCAATGCACCACCGACAACAAAGAGCGATATTAAGACAAAGATAGTGGTTGCAGAGGTGATCAAGGTACGACTTAAGGTCTGTGTTAAAGATTGATCGACCACATCTTCAGGTGTGGCAGTCGTCAATAAGCGGAAATTTTCACGAATACGGTCAAAAACAACAATAGTATCATTGAGTGAATAACCTATTACCGCCAATAATGCCGCCAGCACGGTCAAATCAAATTCAATCTGAAAGAATGAAAACACCCCTAGGGTTAAGATAATATCGTGTGCCAGCGACAACACCGAGCCCATGGCTAAACGCCATTCAAATCTTACACTGACATAAACCAAAATACATAACAGTGCAAGTAATAGCGCCAAACCGCCATCTTCCGCTAGCTCGTCACCGACATTCGGCCCGACAAACTCGATGCGGCGCATCTCAACATCACCCAGTGCAGCATTTTGTAGCGCTGCCAGCACATTATTACCAATCACTTCACCTTTGACCCCTTCGCGCGGGGCCAAACGTACCATCACATCATGCGTACTGCCAAAGTGCTGCACGATAGCATCGGCAAAATCAGCTTCAGCCAATGTTTGCCGCACTTCATTTAAATTGGCAGGCTGTTCAAAGCCGACTTCAATAACAGTACCACCGGTAAAATCAAGCCCCCAATTTAACCAGTTGGTCGTTAATGTTACCAGCGAAGCCATAACCAACACCAGCGAAAACCAGGTTGCAGGTTTCGAATAGCGCATAAAGCGAATGGTCTGCTTCGCTTTAATTAATTCAAACATAATTTGTCCTTACCTAGATTGATAGTTTTTTAATATCATTACGGCCACCCCAGATTGCGTTAACAATAGCGCGCGTTCCGAAAATAGAAGTAAACATTGATGTTGCAATACCAATCGCCAGTGTTACCGCAAAGCCTTTAATAGAGCCCGTACCAACAGCAAACAATATAATGGCAGTGATCAGTGTGGTGATATTAGCATCGGCAATGGTTGAGAAGGCATTGGCATAGCCTTCATGAATGGCTTTCTGTACCGACTTTCCTGCCCGTATCTCTTCACGAATACGCTCAAATATCAATACATTGGCATCAACCGCCATACCGACCGTTAGAACAATACCGGCAATCCCCGGCAGGGTTAATGTTGCCCCCGGGATCATGGCCATCACACCAACAATCATCACGATATTAAATAACAGTGCCGCATTGGCAACTATGCCGAATTTACGGTAATAAACCAGCATAAAGAGAACCACGGCAAGCATACCGTAAATCATCGCTTTCACACCATTATCGATATTCTGCTGACCAAGGCTGGGGCCAATGGTACGCTCTTCAACAATTTGAATGGGTGCAATCAGTGCGCCGGCCCGTAATAATAGCGCCAGATTATGTGCTTCTGCGGCATTATCTAAACCTGTTATACGGAAGCTACGCCCGAGTTGTGCCTGAATAGTAGCCACATTGGCAATCTCTTCACGTTTTTCAATTTCAGATTTACCATTGGCTTTTTTCTTGCCTGTTGGTAAATATTCAATAAACAGTGTCGCCATCGGCTTACCAATATTAGACTTGGTAAAACGGGACATTTTACTGCCGCCTTGTGAATCCAACGAAATATTCACCTGCGGACGGCCATATTCATCAACGCTCGATTGAGCATCGACAATATGATTACCGGTGAGAATAATTTTTTTCTTAACCACAACCGGACGGCCATCGCGATCTCTATATATGGCCGAAGAGGAAGGTAAGCGCCCTGCTAACGCATCATTGATATCAGTTTCATAATCACCGGCATGAAACTCAAGTGTCGCCGTGGCACCCAAAATCTCTTTCGCCCTTGCCGTATCCTGTACGCCCGGTAATTCAACCACAATACGGTCTGCACCCTGGCGCTGTACTAATGGCTCGGCGACACCTAACTCATTCACTCGATTACGCAAAATGCTTAAATTTTGCTGCAGTGCATCTTCTTTGGTCGCTTTTAATTTTTCATCGCTCATCGAAACAAGCAGTATAAACTGACCGTTTTCCTCGCTATCGGCAAACTGATAGCCGGGATTAATAGGTTTAAGATGGTTGACCGCTTTATCTAACAGCGACTCATCAGCAAAGCGCAGTATCACTCCCGTCTCACTAGCCGCTTTACGAATGCCGCGAAAGCGAATCTTCTGCTCACGTAATTCGCTACGCAGATCCTGGACCAACTGCTCCTGTGCTTTACTGACCGCTTCGTCCATATCGACTTCCATCAGAAAGTGCACACCACCACGTAAATCGAGGCCTAAATTTAACGGCTCTCCACCTATTGCCGCCAACCAGGCAGGTGTTGCCGGCGCTAAATTTAATGCCGCTATAAAGCCATCGCTCAATTGACTGCTTAAGGTCTCACGCGCAAGCAATTGATCTTCACTGGATTTTAAACGGATCAATATTTGTCCGTCTTCCAGGCTGGTACTTTTAGGAGTGATGTTGGCTTTTTTAAGAAAATCTTGTACTTCATCAAGGGTTTGAAGTTCGACTTTTGCTCCCCGGGTCGCGGAGACTTGAATGGCGGGATCTTCCCCGTAAAGATTCGGAGCTGCATAAAGCAAACTGATCAGCACAACAAAACCAAGCAGCAGATACTTCCACAATGGATATTTATTTAACACGATACTGTCCTTTAATTAAAGGCTAAAGGAAAAAGACGAAGTAATATTATTACTCCGTCATTTTTTGAGTCATCTAAGAATACGACCAGATCCACCATCTAGTTATGTATTTATGGCATAAGCTCCATAACTGAACCGACTAGCGAGTAAAGCAGGCCAAAAATTCCAATTAGATCGATTTAAGCGTACCTTTAGGTAAGATTGCACTGATAAAGCTCTTCTTGATCACAATCACATTGTTTTCATTCAGCTCAATTTGAACATAATCGTTTTCAGCACTGATTTTTACCACACGACCGATTAAGCCGCCCTGCGTTAACACTTCATCACCTTTACTGATGCTTTCCATTAGGTTCTTATGCTCTTTATTACGCTTAGCTTGTGGACGATAAATCATAAAATAGAAAATCGCACCAAAAATCAGCGTCATGAAAAGTAAAGATAAACCACCTTGCTCTGGTGCGCCTGCTGCTGCATGTGCCGGTGAAATGAATAGACTCATTATTGTGCCCCTTATTGTTTAAATTATTAATATTTTTGTTTTTATTAACGGGGCCAATAGCCCCTAATATATCGATTAATCGTCCAGCGCCGGCTTCTCTTTACCGATACGCTTATAGAACGAGTCAACGAATTCCTCTAATGTACCTTGTGCAATAGCATCACGCAAACCTTTCATTAAACGTTGATAGTAACGTAAGTTATGAATCGTATTTAAACGCGCGCCAAGAATCTCGCCACACTTATCAAGATGATGCAGATATCCGCGCGAATAGTTTTTACAGGTATAGCAATCACATTCTGCATCTAAAGGACTGGTATCATGGCGGTGTTTAGCGTTACGGATTTTAATCACACCATCGGTTATAAACAGATGGCCATTACGCGCATTACGGGTCGGCATCACGCAGTCAAACATATCGATACCACGGCGAACCCCTTCAACCAAATCTTCAGGTTTGCCGACCCCCATTAAATAACGAGGTTTATCCGCCGGAATTTTAGGTGCGATATAATTTAAAATACGGTGCATATCTTCTTTTGGCTCGCCCACTGCCAATCCGCCGACAGCATAACCATCAAAGCCAATTTCAGTTAAGCCTTTAAGGGAAATATCACGCAGGTGTTCATAACAGCCGCCTTGAATAATACCAAACAAGGCATTGGGATTTTGCTGCTCATCAAAACGTTCGCGGCTGCGCTTAGCCCAGCGCAGTGATAACTGCATTGACACATCCGCCTCTTCTTCCGTGGCCGGATAAGGTGTGCATTCATCAAAGATCATAACAATGTCAGATCCTAAGTCATGCTGAATATCCATTGATATCTCTGGCGATAAAAACACTTTATCACCATTAACAGGGCTGCGGAAGTAAACCCCTTCTTCTTTGATTTTACGCATTTCACCTAAGCTGAAAACCTGAAAGCCGCCTGAGTCGGTTAAAATAGGCCCTTTCCAGTTCATAAAATCATGCAGATCGCCGTGCTCTTTAATAACCTGCTGGCCAGGACGCAGCCATAGATGAAAAGTATTACCCAGTAAGATTTCCGCCCCTGTTGCGTCAACCTCTTCAGGTGTCATGCCTTTCACCGTGCCATAGGTGCCAACCGGCATAAAAGCAGGGGTTTCCACTGTGCCTCGCGCAAAGGTTAAACGACCGCGTCGAGCACGGCCGTCAGTTGCGAGTAAATCATATTTCATAGTCTTCCTTATCAGATAAACAGTCTGATCGATTTGTAAAAAGTTATTTTTCTTGCTTGGTTAAAAACATCGCATCGCCATAACTGAAGAAGCGATATTTTTCATTGATTGCCTCTTTATAAGCATTATCAATATTTTCTTTGCCGGCAAAAGCACTGACCAGCATTAATAAGGTTGATTCCGGCAGATGGAAATTAGTCACCATGGCATCAACCAGCTGAAACTCGTATCCCGGATAAATAAAAATATCCGTTTCTGAAAAATAAGGCGCAAGCGCTTTGCCTTGAGCAAGACTTGCTTGCGCTGCACTTTCAATGGAACGGACAGAGGTTGTACCGACGGCAATCACCCGCCCGCCTTTTTTCCTGGTGGCCGTAATTTTATCAACCACTTCTTGAGAAACCTGCGCGTATTCACTGTGCATTTGATGCTCAAGAATATTATCCACTTTTACCGGCTGAAATGTGCCCGCTCCAACATGCAGGGTAACAAACGCAAAATCGGCCCCTTTCGCCTGCAGCTGATCCAGTATTTTTTGGTCGAAATGCAAACCGGCTGTCGGGGCGGCCACCGCGCCGGGATTTTTATTATAAACCGTTTGATAACGCTCCTTATCGGAATCTTCATCGGGACGGTCTATATAGGGAGGCAATGGCATATGGCCGATATCGTCTAACACAGCGAAAACATTTTTTTCATGCTCTATTTGGATTTCAAATAAAGGGCCATGGCGAGCAACCATCAGAGCATCGACACGATTTTCCAGACGTAGTTTACAGCCCGGCTTAGGTGATTTAGAGCTTCTGACATGCGCAAGGAAACTTTTATCATCGAGTACACGTTCAACCAGCACTTCGATTTTACCGCCCGTTTCTTTCTCACCAAACATGCGTGCAGGAATCACGCGCGTATCATTAAAAATCAGTAAATCATCGGCATTGATTAGATCGACAATGTCAGTAAAACTGAGGTGCTGCAATGCCCCCGTTTGTCCATCTAACGACAATAACCGGCTTGCGGAACGCTCTGCCATCGGATGACGGGCAATAAGCTCATTAGGTAGTTGAAAAGAGAAGTCTGACACTTTCATATAAGAATAAACCTGAAAAATAAATCGCTAAGTGTATACCGAAATAATTTGAAAAGACAGAATTGAAGACGATGGAAAATGAATAACGGAGCATTTGCACATTTATCGCACAAAGCTCACTTTTCGTTAGCTTAGGACCTGTTTATCTTTTGCTCAGCGACTGCTCCGCTAATAACAAGAGTCGTAAACCTGTACAGTTCAATCTTCGTACTCCAGTAATCAGCAGGCCAGCCTCCTTTCTGTTTTAAAGCCTGTACAAACTTCAAGGGAGTCGCTAAAGAGTGCCAGACGCCAGGTAAAAATATCGCCCTACGCGGTTTCTTTTTAAGCAGTAAGCCATCAACGCCCACTTGCAGTTGCTGCAACAGTGCCTTTTCGCCTTCATTGTTAATAGGCTCAAGCTCACTGAGAATAGATATCTCAAAACGGATATGCGGCAGCTCTTCCCTACTTAAGCTGGGAAAACGTCTGTCTTCAAAGGCGCTGTAGTAAGCATAACGGCAGACATTCTCCCATAAAGGCTGCTCTGCACTATAGGTTCCAATACAGCCGCGCAGCTGTTGCCCGATATACAAGGTCACAAAGCAGGCTGCAGGTGTTAGCAGCCGCGCAGATTTTGGCGGGTCAGGCATATGTAATGAGTTATCAATAAAGGCATCATTAAGCACCTGGATCACTAAGCTTTTAAGCTGCGACTGCTCAGCAGCGTCTAGTTTAATAAAGGATGAAACTGCCATAACCGACCACTTTTTGTTTGTCTCCAGCAGTATCACCCGAGTTGGCTTTTTTAATTAACCTTATTTTCCATTGTTGGCTTTTTGCATAGTCCAATAAGCCATTAACAGCAAAACAACCACAGGCATTCTCACCCGCCAGGCTGCTATCATAATTTAAAATTTTATTTATGCTTTGATTGTCCAGCTGCTGTGCTTCCCGATAGGGATGGTAATGGCTGAGATCGGAACTGACGACCACTAACGTCGAAGGCTCATTGACTTTTAACTCGCGCAATATATTGCTTATCGTGCGCGGCTGACAATAACCGACCACAATAGGCAGCAGCTTAAAATCCGCTAAACAGTATTGCAAAAACGGCAGCTGTACTTCCAGTGAGTGCTCCAAGGAATGCGCCTGGTTATTTAAACTTACCTCAGGCAATTTTAATAATTGCTGATAACTGCTCTGCTCAACTTCCACATCGCCAAGCGGTGTCGAATACCGCTTATAGTCACACAGCGCACAACCGCGCAACGCAACGCGATGGCTGGGTCCCAGTAAAACGACCCGCTTAATGACAGGGGCAATGGATTTTAGATAGGCATAAGCCTTACCGGCCACCGCGCCTGAATAACAATAGCCTGCGTGTGGTGCAATCAGTGCCTGTATTGGCACTTCCGGCTCACTGCATGGCGTTAAAAAAGCACCGACCTGCGCCCCTAATTGTTGCCCGGACTGCGGATAAAACAGCCCGGCAACAACGGCTTCTCTTTGTTCCATTATCACCTCCGAATCAACAAGCATCGCCGGCCATTATCAGGCTGGCAATGCTGATAGTGAAAGTATAGTAAAATAGCGAGAAAATGAGCCGTATCGGGAAAACAAGGCACTTAATTAATCATTGATGATGGCAACAGCGCATGGAGGAGCAGTTCAGTGTTATCAGAGCTCAAACCAGAATCCCCTGTGCAGAGGGGATTCTGGCTTAAAAAAGAGTATAAGCTTCTTGAGCACAATAAGATAAAGCCAGCAATTTGATAGCAATATTCCTTGACTTACTTGTTTTTCAATCCCCAGGGATCAGAGGGATCATCAGAGGGGCCTCGTTTTTTTGCTGT
>JBFGZH010000082.1:0-10159 GCA_041586895.1 Psychromonas sp.
GCTTACGCATGTTAGCGCAACTTTTCTTATAGGTTGTTGTTAATTATTGTTGAACAGTAAAAGCTATGCCTCTATTCTTTTTAGCCTTTAATAAGGTTACCACAGGTAACCTTATTAAAAATACTAATTGCTTGATTGCCTGTGGCTGCTATTATTGAGCTATCGACCTCGTTATCGCTGTCTAGTTACTGTTGCTTAGCTCTTGGCGGATTATTTCAGCACCTGCACTTAGCGCAGTTAACTTGCCGTTTGCTACATTACGAGCTAAAGGAGCCATGCCACAGTTGGTTGAAGGGTAGAGCTTGTCAGCATCAACATACTTTAGCGCTTCGCGTAGGGTATTAGCGACTTCTTCTGCTGTTTCAATGGCATCGGTTGCGACATCAATGGCACCTACCATCACTTTTTTACCACGAATAAGCTCAAGCAGCTCCATTGGAACATGAGAGTTGTGACATTCTAGCGAGATAATATCGATATTTGATTTTTGCAGCTTTGGAAAAGCTTCTTCATATTGTCGCCACTCAGAGCCTAACGTTTTTTTCCAATCGGTATTGGCTTTAATGCCATAACCATAACAAATATGTACAGCCGTTTCGCATTTTAGTCCTTCAATGGCTCTTTCTAAACACGCAATGCCCCAATCATTAACCTCATCAAAAAATACATTAAATGCAGGCTCATCAAATTGGATAATATCAACACCCGCAGCCTCTAGCTCCTTGGCCTCTTGATTAAGAATTTTGGCGAATTCCCAAGCAAGTTTTTCACGGCTTTTATAATGATCATCATAAAGCGTATCTATCATTGTCATGGGGCCAGGCAAAGCCCATTTTATAGGCTTATTGGTTTGTTGGCGTAAGAACTTGGCGTCTTCAACAAAAACCGGCTGTTGACGACTAACAGGGCCAACAACCGTTGGTACACTTGCGTCATAGCGAGCGCGAATTTTAACTGTTTTACGTTTTTCAAAATCAACACCGTTGAGGTGCTCAATAAAGGTAGTGACAAAGTGTTGCCTTGTTTGCTCACCATCACTCACAATATCAATGCCTGCCTGTTGCTGATCTTGCAATGACAAACGTAATGCATCTTGTTTACCTTCAATTAATTCATCAGCTTGCAATTTCCAAGGCGACCAAAGCGTTTGTGGTTGTGCAAGCCAAGAGGGTTTAGGTAAGCTGCCTGCAGTTGAAGTAGGTAATAATATTTTCATAATAAATAATGCCGTATATTTAGGTTGATTATTGAACGTAGTGATTAAACGTAGCTAGCAGAGAATTGTTCAAGCACAGTTTGGTATGGTTTAATTAAGTGCTCTTCAGTAAATTTTCCCTGCTCATTAGCGAGCTGGTTACGCTCTTCGCGATCATAAATAATTTGAGTTAATGAATGATCTCGGTTATTCAAATTTGGACGATAAGACTTTCCAGCAGCAGCATTTGCATTATAAATTTCAGGTCGATAGATTTTTTGAAATGTTTCCATCGTACAAATGGTACTTATCAGCTCAAGGTTGGTGTAGTCATTCAGTAAGTCACCAAAGAAGTAAAATGCCAAAGGCGCGACACTGTTTGGCGGCATAAAGTAACGAACCTGTAAGCCCATCTTTTGAAAATACTGCTCAGTCAACGACGATTCATTTGGCTGGTATTCAACACCTAATATCGGATGCTGGTTTTCAGTTTGACGATAAGTTTTGTTATCCGAAACACTGATACATATTACCGGTAGTTTATTAAAATGTTGTTTGTAAGTATTTGAATTCACAAAATGCTGAAAGAGCTTGCCATGCAGCTCGCCAAAGTTATCTGGAGTACTAAATTTAGGCTGGTTTTTATTATGAGCTTGCAGTAATACACTAAAGTCATAATCGCGCACATAAGAGGAAAAGTTATTGCCTACAATACCTTCAATGCGTTTGTTAGTTTTATGATCAACAATAATTGTTTTTAATATTTCTATCGATGGGAAAGTATCAGCACTGCCTTTAATCTCCAAATCAACAGAAATGATTTCAAGTTCGACAGCATAACGATCTCCTTTGGCATTATCCCAATTCGCTAAGGCATTAAAACGATTGTCAATCATCTTTAAGGCGTTGCGCAAGTTTGCTTGACGGTATTTCCCTCGGGCTAAATTAGCAAAGTTGGTCGTAAGGCGCGTATCGTCTGAGGGCTGATAACTTTCATCAAGAGAAGTGCTCTTAATAGTAAATGTAAAGTCTTTTTTCATGATTATCTGGTATCCATTTATGTAATAAAAGCTGAGTTTATTGCTTAACTTCCGGGGCTCTTCGGTATTATCTTCAGATTTCCCTGTCAGTAGTCATCATAGTGTTTTTCGGTTTATAGCTAATGACTTAATTGAGAAGCAAGGGCAATATTGCCTCAAGTTAAAAGCATAGTGTGTTTTATACTTGCTTCGTCACATGAATAAAATTGATTTAATTTCATTTATATATGAGCAGTTGTCATGATTTGTTTTGTTCGTTAGTTTTATTGCATTTCTAAGCGCTCTTGCGGGCTTATACGATGAATTAAAGGTGGGATAGATGAAATAATTTTTATCAATTAATCTTAGTGAAGTCTGCGAGAAAAAACTGGACACTCAAAGGTTTTGACTTGTTGATATCCTTATTATCACAGTATTTCTCGCTGTGTTCGTGATGCTTTTTTTGTGTGGAGAAGATAAATTTACCGAGTAAATGGACGTATATTCCGAGCACTGCTGGTGATTAAATCCGGGTGCTCGGTTAAGTGTTTGTTGTTTATTATGTTTACTTAATTAATTGGATGTCCGTTAATTTGGTTAATTTTTTTGTTATTAACTTAATGCTTCGATGCGAAAACTGATGTCCTTTTTTGTCAGAAAAATGGTTAAAAAAAACGCGATCTATTGATCGGCTACTATAATAAAAAGTGTCGCGAAATACTGAAGTGACGAAAATGCTTGAATCGAACGCCTTTTATTTCCCAGGCCGAATATCGTCTGGAGGCGCTCAGCTAGTACCTACCAATCAATCAGGCAATAGGAGGTGACAACTATGCCTAAGTTCATCGATAGCCATCCCATGAAGCCGTTCACTGCAGACGAGTTGAACAAGTTACAGAATGCGCCGCCGGATGAGTTCGGGGTCACGCACCACGACATCCTGTTCAGCGAGCAAGATAACAAGATCTATTGTGTTCTAGACGCCCCGAATATCGAAGCAATCGAAAAGCATCATGCGAAAGCCGGCATCACGTGTGATTGTATCCACGAAGTGAAGTCAACAAGAGGGTGACGGATCGTCCTTGTCTAGCGCAACGCTCGCTCCATGATAGAAAGCCAGCGTTGTCTCCATAGCGAAACAATGAATGTAAGGACTATATTTGTACAAAACGAGTGCATATCTGCATATCAGTATTAACAATGTTTGTAGACAACTCATTTTATAACAGGTGCATAATGGGATCAAACATCCTGTTCAAATCAATATTTTTTTGGTATAGGGCTTTTATTCTTCCTATACTCTAGCAGTCAGCTGCGGACGCGGGCGTTTAAAGGAAATTAACTCTTTTCAGGAAAGATAAAGCGTTGTAACAGGGATATATTTTGTATTAGAAGTTGTCGGTCAGGCAAGTTCCGGCACCGTTGGAAAACAACTTATGACGCTGAACAAGCTGATCAGACTGGATCTGGTTTTGCCTACCGGGAACCTCCTGGTATGGGCACAGTAAGCCGGGCACTGGGAGTACTACCATGACGGAAAAGCAATTACTGGAGCAGGCCAAATTGGCCAAGTCGGGTCAGTACCCTGTTAGCAGTCGCCACCTCAATCCTGATGCCACGCCGAAGTTTAGCATTCATTTGCTCCTCGAAGACTCGCCCTATCTGTTGCAATATGCCCACAACCCGGTTTTTCTGTCGATAGGTGATGCCACTTGCCGCTGGTGCCATGTGATGGAAGAGGATAGTTTTGACAACCTCGAGGTGGCCGCGATCTTAAACTGTGACTTTATCAGTATCAAGGTGGACAGAGAGCAGCGTCCGGATCTAGATTATATTTATATGACCGCGGCGATGTTGATCTCCGGGAGGGGCGATTGGCACTAAACAGTTTTTAATGCCTGATGGCAAGGCGTTTTTTACCGGTACCTATTTTCCCCTACAGACCTTTATGAATACCAGCGGATCGCCATCGAAACTCTCGACTATGTGCTCAGAGGAATGCGGCCTGACTCGGGGGGACTCCGCCACAGATTGGTAGAAGTTAGTTTACAGGCTTGTGACGACAAGAGCTGTCCGTTTATTAACTCACTTACCTTATTGAGATTAGTGTAGCCAGCAAATAAGTGATAACAAGCAAAGTTAAAAAATAAAGCACAACGACAATCGAGCAACTTTCATTACAGAGTTCATAAAAGAAAATACTGGCAATGTTGCTCATGCCATTGCATTAAATGAAAAAGAAAACTCGTCTAAAAAGAGTCTAAGTAATTCAGTTTTAAGAGGTATTGGCGAAAAGGCAATACAAACAATAAAGGATAACTAATATGGCTATAATATCAACAAAAAACAAGATAGGTATTAATCTAACGATTGATGAGATTATAAGAGAAATCAATGAAAAACTTCTTAACGAATATGATGAAGAAAAGAAAATGTTAATCGCGAACACTATTTATAACAGTGTAAACAACTTTTATCGCATCACACAAAATCAAATTGATGAGCAAATAGCAAACCATAAATTTACTTATCTAGGTGAAAATACCAGGCCAGGAGATATTTGCTGGTATAATGGTGAGTGCATGTGCGATAAAGATACAGTAAAGAGCTATTCCGATGTAAGTTACGAAGATCCTGAAGATCCTCATGACATAATCAAAAATATAATTAATGGTTTTGCTTTGCTGTATTTTCCAACAGATGACACAGTCACAGTAAAGCAATAGCTGTAACTAGGGCCTGTTTATCAAACCAAGATAGACCAACCTACGGTTGGTTTGCTATCCATCTCCACCCAAACAAGTTATGGATGGAGAATTCCGCAAGGTTCGTTAAATCCAGATCCTCGGTTAACTGTTTTGTTGTTTATTATGTTTGCTGAATTAATTGGATGTCCGTTAATTCTAATTACTACTGTACTCAGGTTCGATTAATTGTAATATCTGAGACAAAACCGTGTTCAGTACTAATGAGTACTTGCTTGAGCATAGTGGCTGCTTCCTTTGCAGTCATAAACTCTGAGGTGTCTAACTCTTTGCCGCTTGTATTCCAAAAATCAGTAGCCATTCCCCCCGGGTAAACAGCAATAAGTTTCATTGGGCTACCTTTCAGCTCCAAGCGCACTGATTCCAACAACCCCCGTACAGCCCATTTCGCTGCACAATAGGTAGACTCTTCCGCTTTAGCAGTTTGTGCCGCTGTTGACATAACAATTACAACCTTGACTTTGTGGCTACGATAACGTTGAACTAGTTCACGTAATAAGAAAATGGTAGAAGTGATATTATTATCTATCAGCATTTTAATAGCCTCTGGTTGCTGTTCTTCTATCGGGCCAAAATAGCCACTGCCTGCACAATGAATAACGGTATCGGGAACTTGCTCTAGGGAATCCAAAAGGGCTGAGATGGCTAGCGGATCACAAAGATCAGCTGGTGCTGTCTGTACTTTGCCCGTCATTTTTTCTGCAATCTGAGCAAGGCGCTCTTTATTTCGCCCGTTAATAATTAATGATGTGCCGTCAAGACTATACAATTCTGCCAGTGCGGCACCTAAGCCACTACTAGCTCCAGTGATTAATATCATAAAATTCCTTTCATATAATAATAAGCGTAAGCCACTTTATCCGCTTTGAATATTACATAGGAATGCGGTGAAAGCCAAGCTGCTATACCGAGCTACACTATGCTTCCTGGTAAATTAAGGAAAGCTCGGATTCCTCTCTATTGGGGCGTAGAAAAAACTGGATACCCGAATATTTTGTTTATTAATCGAAGGGGGCACAGAGTTAGGTTCAGCAATGGGTGGCCCATTTATTAATAAACGTCTCTTACCTTTCAGTCATTGCATTGATTTACATTGCAAGTAAATTACAAAGAAAATGTCCGGTTATTATTGGCTTTAGTTTTTGACAGAAAGTAATCGGACAGGTCTTTCATTTTGCATTCTCCAAAATAAATTCTCTTTGTACTTTTGGTTATTTAGTTGACTACCCACAGCATTGGCGTCGGTCGAGTAGTGGGTTATGCGAATAAGAGGAAAAAGCAAGATAATAGAGTCAGGTTAATTTTAACCTGACCCTATTTTTCATTTTTTGTGTAATTAAAAAGTAAAGGCTAAATTAGCAGAAGCACCAAACTGATTATCGCCAGCATAAGATCCAGCTATATCCAAACTGACAACATCGAATGGACTGATGCCCACCCCTGCTGTGATTGAATTATCAAGCGTATTTTGCAAATCCATCTCATAACCAGCACGTAGCTGAGCCCAGCCCCATGCATTGCCTTCTACACCAAAGCGTACAAATTGCGTATCATCATCTAGCCCTTGAAAGCGAGTCTGCTTAGTGAGCTCTGCATCAATGGCGGCTGTAACATACTCTGAAGCATAGGCAAGGCCAAGAGTGACTTGTGTATCTAACTTATAAGTATCGCTTAACGCATTGTCCTGTGCTTCAATCTCCTGGGAGAACAAATCTTTAACCGCCAAGCCTAAACGAAAATCATCTCTATACCAGATCGCACCTAAATCAAGGTTAAATGCATTTTTTGTGATTTCACTTTCATCGTAATCAGTGATATCGAAATCAGCTACAGTGACCCGTTGTGCATAGGTGGCCATTTTTTGGTATTTAGGGGTGATACCGAAAGAAAGTTTTTCTTCTGCAATGGTAAATTCTTTAGCTAAAGATAAACCTAGTTCAATATAATTAAACGCCAGCATATCGATATTTGAGTTTTTATAACGCTCTTCTTTATCTGTATCCTGTGAAATATCGGTAGCCGCAATGATTTCAGCATAACCGCGAGCAAATAAGTTAGAGGAAACAACTTTCGCTGGTAATGCGAGAGCAAAGCCAACACCTGCGGTTACCGTTAAAGGTTGATTACCATCTAGTTGATTGAGGTATTCATCTATATTATTAAGCAGTTCTGCTGAGCTCGAGCCTGAATTTTCATATTCTTCAATAACTGTTTGCAAATCATCAATAGTTGTTAAACTGTCATCGGTATCGCTGGCAGAAACACTAATTGCTGGAATAAAGATAGCAAAGTCATCGTTCTCTTTGAAACTGGCCCCAAGTGCCGGATTATAAAATGGTGCAGTCAGATAATCCGCAGATGCAACACCTGTATTGCCCATCGCATTGCCTCGCGCATCAGCAACTTGGCCGGCAGCATTGACATGTGCAGTGAATAACAGACTGCTAACGCTTAACGCGAGTATTGATATTTTATGCATATTGAAAAGTCCTTTATATGCTTATGGAAAAGTTTTAATTTATCTTTAGGTGACGATTATACCCAAGTTGTTCTGATCTACATCAAATAATTTGATGAAGTTATTAGTGTTCACGCGAAATGATTGTGAGCCTAAGCGAGTAAACTTAGGTGGAGAGGTAGGTAATTAGGGCTAGGTTAAAATTAAGTTGTTGATTATTAATTTAAATTCAACCTGATCTCATTTTTCTGTTTTCAGCTTGTAAGATTAATTATTTGATGTAGGATTGACATAAAAATCAAAAGCGAGCTTGCTCGAGTGGTTTCGTTCAACTAGCTGAAGTGAACGAATGAATAGGTATTAGGTAACGAAGATGTTCTTTTTTAAACAATTAGTAAGCGTTATGGTATTAGGTTTTTTGTCGCTAGCAACGCCTGCCGCTGCAGAATCTATCGTACAGCAATGGAAACAGGGCTTGAGCGGGGCCAAACTTACGTCTTATTCGGGTTCGATAAGCAGTTCAAATAGTACCCTTACGACAATCAGCTTTTGTAGAAACGGTAGCTATAGTTACTATAAAGATGGCAGCTGGTCTGTGTCCGGTATTGCAGGAGGAGCATCTAATAGTACTATTACTGGCCGCTGGGATATCCAGAAAAACCATAATCTTATTATGCTGGTATATATGACTGACCATGGAGAGCAAGGAGCTTTTCCTATTTATTTACAGAGCAATGGGCGCGTGAATATTGGTGGCACTGCGTTTGCAGTGCAACAAGGTGGGGCTGGATGTTAGCTTATTGCTGACTGTATTTTTGTAAACAAAAGCCCTGTACACAATAAAAGGCTGGACATTCAAAGGCTTTGATTTACGAACAATCATTATCTATCTTGTGAGTAATACACTATAGCCATGCTGAGGTGGTTATGACCCCATCCCGACAGTCTCAAATCCCACTTATTGATACCCCTTATTATCACTGCATTTTGGGCTGTGTTCACCGTGTTTTTGTGCGATTAAGATAAATTTACCGGGTAAATTTTTAGTTACCAGCGATAAAAGCACCTTTAAATAATTGAAACATAAAGAGTGCTTCTTCTTATCTTATTTTAACGAACCTTTCTAATTAGTTTGGATATCTGCTATTTTTAGAATTAATAAAGGAGTTTTCCATGAATAACCCATTAACAAAAGGCATGTTTGTTAATTTAAATTTGAATTATCAAATATTATCTTCCGAGCAACAGGCGGAAAAAATTCTTAATATAGCGGCTGAATTCGTTGCTGATAAAGCTAAAGGCGTAGCCATCACTTACTCTGCAAATTACGGACAAACTCGTAAGATTCAGCGGGTCTACTTTGCTGGAGGTTGGAATACAGAAACTAATGGAGCTAATCAAGCCGCGGTTATGCATAAAATGGAATCTTTATTGGCAGGCTCTTACAAACACCTGCAAAATAAAATGAGAATTGCTCCGATTACAACCATGAATGCCTATGACACTCCCGTCGTCCCTTGGAATGAAGATGTTCTTATGGGGATAGCCATAACTGATTTGGATCGTATTCAAACTTATCTGGAAGAGGGCTGGTATATCCTGGGCTGGCAAAACCACAGAACAGCTAATGATCAAGTGCATCCCTATGCGGTAGGTGGAGGTATTGCCACTTTGCCAGATGCGCTTGCCAGCAAGATACAACAAACACTAATGAGTTATGCGCACAAATACAAAAATATTGCAAAGACATAACAAGGCCAATCCACTCGGACAAGCAGAGGCCCCTGTGATTTAGCGCATATGGGGGTGCTATGCGAATAGAGGTAAAGATTAATGAAGAAGCCTGAATTCACCCCGGGAAAAGCAGGTATTTGCTTTCGCTGACACCGTCTCGTTGATATCTGCTGCACGGCCACCGCTAAAGGCAACCTGAGCCAGTTATTCTAAGGAGCCTTCGGGTTGCAGAGATAGCGATTATTGGTACAGGGTTTTGAGCTGTCACATGAAAGTTATTGACTAAATATCCAGCTCCAGACTCTCTAGGGTATGCTTTCTCACTTCAGCTAATAAATCAGCATCATCAACTAAAGATTGGCCATAAGATGGAATTATTTTTTTCAAACCTTCTTGCCATGCGTCTGTTTTCACCTCTTCTGCAAAGCAAGTCTCAATAATACCCACAGACTTGGGACATCCATACATTGATTTAAATAGCCCGGGCTTTAAGTATTTTGAGAGTCTCATTTTGGGGTTTTCAAAACTTGTTTTTTCGCCTCGACCTTATGGGGGGCCCAACTTTACTATGCTCGCTCAATCGCAAATGGAGCATGCTCTTTATTGTATTTTTTTACGGCGTCAAAAATACTCGGGAAAGCGGGGCGCTTAATATAACGTCCAGCACCTTCTACAACATTTAATTTACCGTCTCTGAATACGACTTTACCCTGACTGATCGTGATATCTGGCGAACCAAGTACGGTACGTCCTTCAAAGATATTAAAATCAACTTGCTGGTGATGCGTTTTAGCGGAAAGGGTATGCTCTTTTTGCGGATCCCAAATAACAATGTCAGCATCAGAGCCAATGGCTAAACAGCCTTTTTGAGGATAAATATTAAATATTTTTGCTGTATTGGTTGAGGTTACGGCTACAAATTCATTTTCAGTTAACCGGCCCTTATTGACCCCTGAATCCCACAGTACCATTAGGCGATCTTCAACAC
>JBFGZH010000083.1:0-10155 GCA_041586895.1 Psychromonas sp.
CCGCGCGGATTTTTGTTTCCTTAGTCCTGTGCTTCATGCTCGAGATGCTGGACAAAGGTTTCGCTTAACTGCACATCTTTGGCGATGATTTTTTTCAGCTTATTGATATCCAACCAGATCACTTCCACGGCGCTGAGCGCTTTGGCACTGTGTTTATAGCAGCCGCTTAAAAATCCGTAAATACCGATAATTTCACCGCTGCCGATCACCTCGTCATGCGAGGCGCTGAGCAGCCCGACCTTGCCGTGCAGTATCACCGCAATCGCGGAGGCATGCTTGTTTTGCCGAAAGATAAGCTCACCCTCGTTAAAAATTTGTCTTTGTGCGAGGTTACCCAATAAATACAGGCTGCTTTTTTTGATGCCTTTTGCCCAGGGCATAAGCGCAAGCTGCTTGCTGATCTCTCTGGCGCTGACTCTGTGCGGTTGCTGTTTGAGGTGGGCGAGTTTATTTTCAATTTCCAGAGTCAGCTTATGGGCTTCACTTTCATCTAATACGCCTTCAGTAATCAGATCCTCGAGGTAAACGCGTTCTAAATTCAACATTAAACGATGCGCGGAGTGCGTCTCCAGGCTAAAGGAAAGATCCGGAAAGTTGTCACGCAGCTGTTGAATATGCTGACGTGTATGCTGCTTATTAAGCGCGATATCCTTTAACGCATCCTGTGCATCCTTCTCCGACGGGGCTAAGGAGGAAACATATTTTTCTATCTCCTGCTGGGCCTGAATAAAGCCGCGCGCGGTATCGTAACTGCGCGCCAGTTTTTCAAAGGAAAGATGGACAATCATATGATTGAGAAAATGGATATGATTAAACCAGCGCAGATAGCTCGGTGTTTTCCAGAGTTGAAATAAACTTTCGCGAGGATATATTGTCGGCTCGCCATCGAGCGCAACCTCTACGGCATTCACTAATTGCTTAGCTGCAGCGCCCGTCAGAGCACCCTGGTTGAATTGTGACCAGTAAAACTGCCGCTCGCTTTCCAATAAACGCCGGTGAAAGGCGATGCGTAAGTCCGTTTCCTGGATTCCGAGTGAGCCGTCGGGCATGGCGGCCTGCTCAATATCATGCAGCGGCTTGCTTAAAACCGGCCAATTAGCACGTTGTAAAAACTCATTTTCCTGTAATGCGGGTAATTCATTTAACAGCCGCTGTTTAATACTGAACTGCGCTTTTTCCAGGCTGGCCTGTTTAGCCGGCGGCAGTTTATCCAGGCCTAAATATCTGAGCACCATGGTCATGGTGCTGGAGTTAATAACAATGCTCAGGACAACGATTCCCGCCGTTAGAAACAATACCTGGTCACCAAAATCAACGGCTAGCACTGTGTCCTGGGCGATAATTAAGGCCAATGCCAGGGAAACCGCACCGCGTAATCCGCCCCACACCAGGACAATCGCCTTTGCTTTATTGATGCCGATACCTATGCGCTTTAACAGCGGCATAAACAGCAGCACAGAAAAGGCGCGGATTACTTGAATACCAAGATACAGGCCGGCTAAGGTAAGCCACCACTCCCAGACATCGAGACGAATGCGGGTGGCGATAATAATGCCGACTAAAATAAAAATAAGGGTATTGGCAATATGCGCCATCATTTGCCAGAAATGGTGCAGGAATCCGGATACTTCAGGGGAGATGCGTGTCCGCCCGACACTGGCCAGCAGCAGGCCGAGGGTGACCACTGCCACCACCCCGGAAACATGAAATATATTTTCTGCAATAAAATAGGCCAGGTAAGCGGCAGAAATGGTCAGGGTAATTTCAATAATAGCTTTGTTAAACAGGTGTCCGACCCACCATAAAACCAATCCGCCTATCAGCAGACCGATTAAAAAACCCAGCAGTACCACATAGAAAAAACGACTCGAGATAGCGAATAGACTGATGCTGGCTTCACCGTTGAAAGCCAGCAAACCATAAAACAGAGTAAATAAGACGATCGCCGTGCCGTCATTTAACAGCGACTCTCCTTCGATTAAGGTTTCCAGGCGCTTGCGGGAACTGACCTCTTTTAATAAAGAAACCACGGCAACGGGGTCAGTGGCGCTGATCAGTGCGCCAAACAGAAAGCAGACAGTCCATGACCAGCCCCAGGGGAAAAAGTAATAAGCTAAAAGCGCCGTTAAAGAGGTGGTCACTATCAGTCCGGGAACCGCGAGTATGGCAATCTGACTGAACATGCGCTTAAACAGGTGAGTTTCCATGGCAAAGGCGGATTCAAAAATCAGGGTCGGTAGAAACAGCAGCAGGATCAGGTGCGGATCAATGAGGGACAGATCATCTATGGCTAAACTGAGCGCCGGCAGATGCTCGGTAATATGCTCGGAGCGACCATATAAGCCGAGACTTAATCCGGCTAACAATAAGACCACGCTATAGGGTGAGATCAGCAGTTTAGGCAGGGATTTGACCAGGGCCCCCAATAACAGTGATAACACCACAAACATAAGAACCAACACGCTGCCGTCTAGATGCATAGAGATGCTCCGTTTTTGCCATCAACCTTCTTTAGTCTAGTTCAGCAGGCATAAAAAAACGCCCGGCGGGCGTTTTTAAAATGCATCTTAATAAAGGCTTAAGCATTACTATCATCTGTTGCCGGACGCGGCGCGCGTTCGTTTGCTTCACGCACTTTTAATGAGCGTTCCTGAAACTCTTTTTCATTTAATGCCTTGATGGCATTCTGCGCATCTTTTTCCGGCATCTCCACAAAGCCGAAGCCACGGCGTTTTCCGGTGTGTTTGTCTTTCATTAAACGCACGGAAAGGACTTTACCGTGCTCTGTGAAAAGCGTGCGGATCGCCATCTCATTAGCGCGGTAAGGCAGGTTACCCACATACAGCGTGGTCGTGGCAAAATCACCGCCACTCTCGTCACTGTCTGCAGGCGCAGATTTTTTAGCGCCGACAAACTGAATAAGAACACCACTAACAAGTGCGCCAAGTGCGAAGAATAATGCGCCGGAGAGTTGTACTTTTGATAAATAAATAACAATATAACCTAAAATCGCAACCGCGATAGAGAGCAACACAGAAGTGCCTGATTTCATAATAAAATAACCTCAAAGATAAATGGAAAATAAGTGCATCGATTGATACCAGTAAAATTATACGTAAATTGATCTGGTCGTGTATCTTTTCTCGGTGGTTTGGCTATGCAAAAGCTTTATAATAAAGGTAAAAGTTTTTGTTCCTTGCCAACGAACTTCCCTAAAAAAGTAAGCGTATTGTAAGCTAAATTTAGCGCTTAAGTTAACAATATTAGCTGAATTTTGTTAACTTAGCGTGTTATTTTGTGAAACAGGCACGCTGAAAAAGAGCTTTTAATAAACAAAATATGATTGTTTTGTCAGCATGTTAGGCTCACCAGCTTGCCGTGAGCAGGGCAAAAAGGGCGCTACGCTGCTTTTGCTGCGCTGCTCTTTATTTACTAAAACTTAGCAATTATTGGAGTGGATTGGGTATAAAGATAGCGATACTAGGATAAATTCGCTAGAATGCACAGTTTTGTATCCAACTCATAATGACACTGCATAAACCATGCAATAACACAGGTATTTAAAGTCTTCATGAAACATATTCGTAACTTTTCTATTATTGCCCATATCGACCATGGTAAATCGACACTTTCTGATCGCCTGATCAGCACCTGTGGCGGCTTAACGGATCGGGAAATGGAAGCGCAAGTACTTGATTCAATGGATATCGAACGTGAGCGTGGTATTACGATCAAGGCACAAAGTGTGACCCTTGATTATAAAGCTAAAGATGGTGAAACCTATCAGCTGAACTTTATCGATACGCCCGGACATGTGGATTTTTCCTATGAAGTTTCACGCTCACTAGCAGCCTGTGAAGGTGCGTTACTGGTGGTTGACGCCGGGCAGGGGGTGGAAGCACAAACCCTGGCAAACTGTTATACCGCGCTGGAAATGGACCTCGAGGTGGTACCGATTTTAAATAAAATCGATCTGCCTGCTGCTGAGCCGGAGCGTGTCGCCGAAGAGATTGAAGATATTGTCGGTATCGATGCCACCGATGCGGTGCGCTGTTCGGCAAAAACCGGTCTGGGTGTGGATCTGGTCCTAGAAGAGATTGTCCGCGCTATTCCTGCGCCTGAAGGGGATCCGGATGCGCCGCTGCAGGCCTTAATTATCGATTCCTGGTTTGATAACTACCAGGGGGTAGTGTCACTGGTGCGCATCAAGCACGGCCAGATTAAAGTTGGCGACCGTATGAAGGTGATGTCAACCGGTCAGGTACACCTGGTCGGCAAGGTCGGTATTTTTACGCCGAGACAAAAAGAAACCGGTATTTTAAAAGCGGGTGAAGTAGGCTATGTGATCTCCGGTATTAAAGATATCCTGGGTGCGCCTGTGGGCGATACCTTGACCCTGGTCGGTCATGAAGCATCTGAGCCGCTAGCTGGATTTAAGCGTGTTAAACCTCAGGTTTATGCGGGCCTTTTCCCGGTCAGTTCTGATGATTATGAAAACTTCCGTGATGCGCTGGGTAAGCTGAGCATCAATGATGCTTCATTGTTTTATGAGCCGGAGAACTCTTCAGCCCTTGGTTTTGGTTTCCGTTGCGGTTTCTTAGGCATGCTGCATATGGAGATTATTCAAGAGCGTTTAGAGCGTGAATATGATCTCGACCTGATCACCACGGCACCGACGGTAATTTATGAAGTTGAAACAACCGATGGTAAGGTGCATTACATTGACAGCCCGGCAAAATTACCTGCGGTCAATGATATTCATGAAATTCGCGAACCTATTGCCGAATGTAATATTCTCGTTCCGCAGGAATATTTAGGCAATGTGATCACCCTATGTATTGATAAACGCGGCGTGCAGACCAATATGGTTTATCACGGTAATCAAGTGGCATTGACCTACCATATTCCTATGGGTGAAGTGGTGATGGATTTCTTTGATCGCTTGAAGTCAACCTCTCGAGGTTACGCATCGCTTGAGTATAATTTTGTGAAATTCCAAGTGGCGGATATGGTACGCGTGGATGTACTGATCAACGGCGATCGCGTCGATGCGCTGGCATTAATCACTCATCGTGCTAATTCAGAAAGCTATGGGCGTGACTTAGTTGAAAAAATGAAAGAGCTGATTCCGCGGCAGATGTTTAATATTGCAATACAAGCTGCGATTGGTAGTAAAATCATTGCCCGTTCAACGGTTAAACAGTTGACTAAAAACGTATTGGCTAAATGTTACGGTGGTGATATCAGTCGTAAGAAAAAGCTTCTGAAGAAACAGAAAGAGGGTAAAAAACGCATGAAGTCCGTAGGCAATGTCGATGTGCCGCAGGAAGCGTTTTTAGCGGTTTTACATATAGGTAAAGATAAATAAGCAATTAGTTATTGTTGCTTATCAACTAAAAATGCGCTGTTTTTTGACCGGCGCATTTTTGTTTTTCAAAGCAGTCATATTAGTTAAACCGATATTTTAATGTCAGCTTAAATAATATGATTTTATAAAAAGGAATAAAGATGGCAAATACGTTTGCACTTATTTTAGTTATTTTAACTTTTGTTACCGGTGTTATCTGGTTAATAGATAAAGTCAAATGGGGGCCTGCGCGTAAAGCTGCACGTCAAGAGGCGCAGGCAAAAGCAGAAATAGTGCTCGATGAAAATGCGCTGGCGGGTATACACCCGGAAAATGCGGTGATTGAAAATGCGCGCTCACTGTTTCCTGTGATTGCGGTGGTTTTTGTTTTACGTTCATTTATTTACGAGCCGTTTCAAATTCCCTCCGGCTCTATGATGCCGACCCTTCTAGTGGGCGACTTTATTCTTGTGGAAAAGTTCTCCTACGGCATCAAAGAGCCGATCTGGCAGAATACACTGATTCCCGTTGATTTACCGGAGCGCGGTGATGTGGCCGTCTTTAAATACCCTGAAGATCCGCGCGTCGATTATATTAAACGGGTAGTCGGTTTGCCCGGCGACCGTGTGGTTTATAAAGATAAACAGTTATACCTGATTCCGGCCTGCGAAGAGAGTTCATGCGGGCAATATAAAGCTCTGGATATGAACTATTTAGGCGCTCAGGAGTTTGCCGATGAAGAGTCGACCATGCAGGTTTATAGTGAAACTTTAGGGGAAGTGGCGCATAAGCTGCTGGTTAACCCTATGCGCCGCGACCATATCTCCTATTATTATCAGCAGCCGGGTACCTATGCCTATGAATGGGTGGTGCCGCAGGGGCATTATTTTGTTATGGGTGATAACCGCGATAACAGCAGAGACAGCCGTTTCTGGGGATTTGTGCCGGAGCAGAATTTAGTCGGCAAGGCGGTTGCTATCTGGATAAGCTTTGAATTTTATCGCACAGAGGATGATTTATTACCAACTTGGATACCCAGTGGTGTTCGTTTTAATCGTATTGGCGGGATTAAATAATGATGAAAAATGCGGAATTAAAACGCTTAGAAAAACGTATTGGTTACACCTTTAAAAATTTTGCCCTGCTTAAACAGGCTCTCACACACCGTAGCGCATTAGGTGAGCATAATGAACGCCTAGAGTTTTTAGGCGATTCGATATTAAGTTTTGCTATCTCCACGGATCTTTATCTGCGCTTTCCTAAGGTCAATGAAGGTGATTTAAGCCGTATGCGTGCGACCCTGGTTTGCGGAAAGATGCTCGCTGAAATCGGTCGTGAATTCCAGCTCGGTGATTGTTTAATTCTCGGTCCAGGTGAACTGAAAAGCGGCGGCTTTCGTCGCGATTCGATTATCGCCGATGGCGTAGAAGCCATTATTGGTGCAGTTTTCTTAGATTCAGATATAGATACAGCTAAGGCGCTTATTCTGCAATGGTTTGCCAATCGTTTAAAGAAAATTCAGCCGGGTATCAGCCAGAAAGATCCGAAAACCCGCCTGCAGGAGCGGCTGCAGTCGCGTAAACAGCCACTGCCGGTTTATGAGGTGATTGATATTAAAGGCGAAGCACATAATCAGCGCTTTACCATGAGTTGTACTATTGCCGGCTTAGAGCCGGTACAGGGGCAGGGCACAAGCCGTCGTAAAGCGGAGCAGATTGCCGCAGAAAAAATGCTGGAAGTGTTAATGGGAGCACAGTCATGAGCCAGAAATGTGGATTAGTAGCGATTGTCGGTCGTCCGAATGTCGGTAAATCAACCCTGATCAATGCCCTGTTAGGGCAGAAGGTCAGTATTACCTCGCGTAAAGCACAGACCACCCGTCATCGTATTTTAGGGATTGATACCGATGGCGATTACCAGACCATTTTTGTCGATACGCCGGGGCTGCATATCGAAGAGAAACGGGCCATTAACCGTTTAATGAATCGTGCCGCATCGAGCTCGATCAGTGATGTTGAGATGGTGGTCTTTGTGGTTGAAGGCACGCATTGGAATGAAGATGATGAAATGGTACTGAGTAAACTGCAGTACCTGAAATGCCCGGTGATTTTAGCGGTGAATAAAATTGATAATGTCGAAGATAAAGAGCTGTTACTACCGCACCTTGAAGAGTTAGGTAAGCGTTACAATTTCCAGCATATTCTACCTATGTCGGCTAAATCAGGCGATAATGTTGAAAAGATCCGTAAATGGGCGCAACAAGCGCTACCTGAATCTGAGCATTACTTCCCGGAAGATTATATTACCGATCGTTCATCACGCTTTATGGCCGCGGAAATTGTGCGTGAAAAGCTGATGCGCTTTTTAGGTGATGAGCTGCCTTATTCAGTAACGGTGGAAATTGAACAGTTTAAACAGCAGGCCAATGGGGTGCTGCATATCAATGCCCTGATTCTGGTGGAACGTGACGGTCAAAAACGTATGGTGATCGGCAACAAAGGCGAGAAGCTTAAATCGATCAGCAAACAGGCGCGCCTGGATATGGAAGAGCTCTTTGATGCCAAAGTCTTTTTAGAGGTCTGGGTAAAAGTGAAATCCGGCTGGTCTGATGATCTGCGCGCCCTGCACAGCCTGGGTTACGGTGATGATTACAGCAAATAATAATGGTAGCGGTAAGCCTTTAGCTATCAGCTGTCAGTTAAAAACGGGTGCTCTGACTGAAAGCTGAAAGCTTAGCGCTGACAGCTTTTTTTGGGAATTGATTAATGTCTTTAGAGTGCCATAACGCCTTTATCCTGCATCGCCGTCCTTACCGTGAGACCAGCCAGATTATCGACCTGTTCTGTCAGGATGTCGGCAAGGTCAGCCTGGTTTATAAAGGCGGGCGCAGCAGCACGCGCATGAAACGCGGCATGGCACAGCCCTTTACTTTACTGCAGGTCAGTTATTTCGGGCGGGGCAGTTTAAAAACCGTTAAATCGATTGAGGCGCAAACGCAAGTCGTTCCCTTGAGCGGACAGCGTCTGTATATTGCCATGTATATCAATGAGCTTTTGTATCGCCTATTACAGGCAGAAACGGCCTGTGACGGGCTGTTTGCCTCTTACCAGAGCACCTTACTGGCAATAGCCGCGCAGGACGATCCGCAGATAGCTTTACGTAATTTTGAATTAACGCTATTGGAAACCCTGGGCTATGGTGTTAATTTTGAAAAAGATATCTATAGCGGTGAGCCGATTGCAGCGGGCTTTAATTATCAGTATCAGCAGCAGGCCGGTTTTTTTGCCAGGCAGGCCATTTATCAGCAAAACAGCGTTTATCGCGGTGAAGAGATCCTGGCGTTAGCCAGTCGCGATTTCTCGGCTGCGCATAGTTTAAAAGCGGCAAAGCGATTTTGCCGTCAAGCATTAGCCCATTTACTGGGCGGTCAACCATTACATAGCCGTAGCTTATTTACGGTGAAATAAAAGGACAAATTAGCAATGAGCAAAATTCTACTGGGTGTTAATATCGATCATATCGCTACATTACGTAACGCGCGTGGGACCTGCTACCCTGAGCCGGCTCATTTAGCCGCCGTTGCCGAGTGTGCCGGTGCAGACGGTATTACTATCCACCTGCGTGAAGATCGCCGTCATATTAAAGATCGTGATGTCGAGGTACTGGCAAAAACCCTGCAGACACGCATGAATCTGGAAATGGCGGTAACCGAAGAGATGCTTGCCATTGCAATTGCGACTAAACCGGCATTTGTTTGCCTGGTACCGGAAAAACGCGAAGAGCTGACCACTGAAGGGGGCCTGGATATCGTCGGCTCCTTTGCCAAGGTTGACTCTGCGGTGAAACGTTTAACGGCGGCAGGGATTCAGGTTTCTCTGTTTATTGATGCCGATAATGCGCAAATTGATGCTGCAGTAAAAACAGGCACTCCTTATATTGAGCTGCATACCGGCCAATATGCCGATGCGCCGACAGAGGAGCTTCAGGAACAGGAATTAAAGCGTATTGCCGAGGCGGCAACTTATGCGACGCAACAGGGCCTGAAAGTCAATGCCGGTCATGGTCTTAACTACCATAACGTTAAACCTATTGCCGCACTGCCGGAGATTGTTGAGCTTAATATCGGCCATGCCATTGTTGCGCGCGCTGTTGTTGATGGTTTTGCTGCCGCCGTTGCTGAGATGAAGCGCCTGCTGGTTGAGGGGCGAGCAAATTAATTGTAACTATCAAGACGGGTTATTTTGCTCTATCTGTTCGTTAAAAGTGCTCATTTACACTGCTAAACTGCGCGCTTTTGCCTCGATATAGAGCAAAATTCCGGCGTCTAGCTAGTCACAAACTATCTAATAAATGGAAGATATTTTTTCCCAGCCCAAGCGAGTCTATTGTGTCTGATCTAAACTTTTCTGTTGCCGAGCTGCGCAGCCATTTTCCAATTTTACAGCAGCGGGTTAATGATTTTCCGCTGTTGTATCTCGATAATGCCGCGACCACACAGAAGCCGCAATCGGTAATCAATGCAGTCTGTGATTATTATCAGCAGGATAATGCCAATGTTCATCGTGCCGGTCACCAGCTCAGCAGTCGTGCGACCCGCTTGTTTGAGGCGGGGCGCAGCAAGGTACAGCAGTTTATCAATGCGCGCAGCAGTAAAGAGATCATCTGGACCAAGGGCACCACCGAAGGCTTGAACCTGCTGGCCAATGCCTTTGCCTCGCAGATGCAAAGCGGCGATGAGATACTGATCAGCGCCTTTGAACACCATGCCAATATAGTGCCCTGGCAGATGCTCGCTGAGCGCACCGGCG
>JBFGZH010000084.1:0-10115 GCA_041586895.1 Psychromonas sp.
ACGCAATCATGGGTGTTTTAGCAATAGAGTGGATATGCCACTCAAATAGGCCTTATGATATCGCGATCTGCGCAGCAAAGGGCGCAGATCACCATATAAAAGCGTACTGTTGTATTCAGCGTTCAGGTCAGAGAGGCCTGGCAAAGCCTAATTACGATAGCAGCAAGCGCAACGGCATTACTCTTCAATATAACTTTCAATGCTCGGACATGAGCAAATTAAGTTACGGTCGCCAAACACATTGTCAACCCGGTTTGCCGTTGGCCAGTATTTGCTATCCTTTGAATGCGCTGACGGGAAACAGGCAAGTTCGCGACTGTAACTATGCGTCCATTGTGCTTCCATCAGGTCAACCTGAGTATGAGGTGCGTTAGTCAGCGGATTGTCGGTCGCTGTCCATTCACCACTTTCTACTCTGCTGATTTCCTGGCGAATGGCGATCATGGCATCACAGAATCTGTCCAGTTCGGCTAAATCTTCTGATTCGGTCGGTTCAATCATTAACGTTCCGGCTACCGGGAAGGACATGGTTGGCGCATGGAAGCCGTAATCCATCAGACGTTTAGCGATATCTTCACCGGAAATACCCGATTGCGCTTCGATAGGGCGAATATCGATAATACATTCGTGTGCTACGCGGCCCTCTTTACCAATGAAAAGTACCGGGTAATGCGGGCGTAAACGTTCCATAATATAGTTAGCATTTAAGATGGCCAGTTTGGTCGCCTCAGTTAGCCCCTGCTCACCCATCATGGCAATATATGCGTAGGAGATAGGCAGGATAGAAGCAGATCCCAGCTCAGCCGCGGATACCGCATAATGCTTATTCTCAGCTGACTCTGTTACTTCGATATGCCCCGGCAGGAAAGGAATCAGGTGTGATTTCACACCGATAGGACCCATGCCCGGACCGCCGCCACCGTGCGGAATACAGAAAGTTTTATGCAGGTTCAGGTGGGAAACATCAGAGCCGATGAACCCCGGACTGGTAAGACCAACCTGGGCATTCATATTGGCGCCATCAAGGTAGACTTGACCGCCTGCTTCATGAACCCACTCGCAAACTTCCTGAATGCCTTCTTCATAGACACCATGGGTAGAAGGGTAGGTGATCATAATGCAGGAGAGATTATCTCTGTGCTTATCAATTTTCGCTTTTAGGTCGGCGTGATCAATATTACCCAGTTCATCACAGCCCACGACCACCACTTTCATCGATAACATGGCCGCAGAAGCAGGGTTAGTGCCATGTGCCGAGCTTGGGATCAGGCAGACATTGCGCTGCTCATCGCCGCGGCTTTGATGGTAACGTTGAATGGCAATAAGACCGGCATATTCACCCTGCGCACCTGAATTGGGTTGCAGAGAGAAGCCGTCGTAGCCGGTGATTTCACAGAGCATTGCGGTTAATTTCTCAGCCAGTTCCTGATAACCAAAGCTTTGCTCGGTAGGAGCGAAGGGATGCAGTTGTCCGAATTCCGGCCAGGTAACAGGCAGCATTTCCGCAGCGGCATTGAGCTTCATGGTACAGCTGCCCAGTGGAATCATGCCGTGGGTTAAGGAATAATCTTTGTTTTCCAGCTTTTTCATATAACGCATCATCTGCGTTTCACTGTGGTATTGATTAAAGACCGGGTGCGTTAAATAGTCACTGCTGCGACGGCATGCTGGTGGAATAGCAGCAAATTCATCCGCTGCTACCTGTGCTTCAAAGTCTGTGGCTAACAGCGCTTTGCCGGTAATCGCCAGTAATAGATCTTCAACGTCTTTAACTGTGGTTGTTTCGTCAAGGCTGATACCCAGTTGTACAGGGATATTGTCCGGCGTCGGGAATTTACGTAAATTCATGCCCTCGGCAAGTGCTCTGTGGTAAATCGCTTTACTGTGCTCATTGCTGTTTAAGGTGATGGTATCAAAGAAGTGCTGGTTGGCTAACTCGAACCCTTCACTGCGTAAACCGGCGGCTAAAATAGCCGTTAGGTGATGGACGCGACGAGCGATTTTGCGCAGCCCCTCAGGACCATGATAGAGAGCATAGAAGGCGGACATATTGGCTAACAGGGCTTGTGCTGTACATATATTTGAGGTCGCTTTTTCACGGCGAATATGCTGCTCGCGGGTCTGCATGGCCATACGTAGCGCGGGTTTGCCCTTGCTGTCTTTGGAAACACCGATAACACGACCCGGCATGGTGCGTTTGAATTTGTCTTTAGTTGCCATGAAGCCTGCGTGCGGGCCACCAAAGCCCATAGGTACACCAAAGCGTTGCGCGCTGCCAATCACAACGTCTGCGCCCATTTCCCCTGGCGCTTTAAGCAGGGTTAATGCCAGCAGATCAGAGGCAACCGCAACCAAAGTCTTTTTGGCATGCGCTTTTTCTATGATCGGCGTTAAATCCTGAACATTACCTGTGGTGCCTGGATATTGCAGCAGTGCGCCAAATACATCATGCTTATCAAGATCTTCAATTGGACCGGTAATAATCTCATAACCTATGTATTGCGCACGGGTGCGTACTACATCTATGGTTTGCGGGTGAATTTCATTACTAACGAAAAAAGCTAAACTTTTATTTTTACCGGCACGTTTACATAAGGTCATCGCCTCTGCCGCTGCTGTGGCTTCATCTAATAACGACGCATTAGCCATTTCCATGGCTGTTAAATCCATGACCATCTGCTGATAGTTCAGTAAAGACTCTAACCGACCCTGGGAAATCTCCGGCTGGTAGGGGGTGTAAGCCGTGTACCAGCCCGGATTTTCTAATACATTACGCAGCACAACATTAGGGGTGAAGTTATTGTAATAACCCTGACCAATAAAACTACGGTTGATTACATTTTTGCTGGCGATGGCTTTTAACGACGTGAGCATATTCGCTTCGCTTTGCGGCTCTGCTAATTTCATTGCCTCAGGCAGGCGGATGGCTGCAGGTACAGTTTGCTCAATCAGCTGGTCAATGCTTTGTACGCCGATAGTGTTCAGCATCACTTGTTGTTGTGCTGCATCCGGGCCATTGTGACGGGTTGCAAATTCGTTATTGTCACTTAATAAATCGAGAAGAGTCATATCGGTCATGGGGTTTTCCTGAAAAACGTCTACCTGGCTGCTACATTTTAATGCCGGATCAGAGTGGTAGATATTAGAAAAAACTAAGGCGGTTTATTGATAGCCGCCAGATTTAGATAATGCCATTAATTTATGCGCTTAGTTCAAGCTGAAAAAGGCTGTGGGCAAGGTGTTGATTGCAGTCACGCGTGCTTTTAATTCGTTAAACAATCACCAGGCAACAGTCATTTTCAGTCGCTTGAATAAAGACAAAATCAGTGGATTGGTCGTTATTAATCACCTGCTATTGGCAGTTTGATTATTCCGCGTTAGCTGCGTGGTAATCTTCACTGGAGAGAAGATTATCCAGTTCACTGGCATCCGCTAATTTAATTTTCGCAATCCAGGCTGCGTCATAGGGAGATTCATTAATTAACTCCGGGCTTGCTTCAAGGTCTTCGTTAACTTCGACCACTTCACCAGTAACAGGTGCGTAGATATCCGATGCTGCTTTTACTGACTCGACCAGAGAAAAAGCTTCACCCGCTTCAGTTGCATCGCCCACTTCAGGTAGATCCACGAAAACTACATCACCTAGAAATTGCTGTGCCTGGTTGGAAATACCGATAGTAATAGTGCCGTCACCGTTATCTCGTACCCACTCATGTGTGTCTGCAAACTTTAATGTGTTTTCCATGCTAAATCCTTTGCTCATTTATACCGTGAATATATTTATAGCCACTCTCTCGTAGCGAGACGATGACAATAGTTAAATTTAGTTTTTCTATCCTTAGACTCATTCGCCTAAGTATAGGTTCAATCTTGGTGACACCACCTGTTGGTATTGAAACTTTATTTCTTTTTAGGGATAAGTTTCCAATAGTGGAATTTATACATAACTAACAATTCAAAATCAAGCATAGGAGTTTCTATTTACTCTTTTAAAAGCGAATTACAGAAAAATAAGGGTTTATTTCTAAGAAGAGAAAGGGGGTTAAGCAAATTTTTAGATAAAAGATGCAGGTTTCAGCTATCATAGGCAAGCGCATATTATCCCGCAATCTTTATAAAAGTTTCCAAAAGGAAAAATTTATTGGTAGTGTGCTTGGCACTTTATTTTTTAATATGCCTTATTCCGGATGTTTAGTAGATAACCTTAACCCTGAATAATAAAAGTGTCATTGCTTTTGATATCATATCGAGTTGCTTATTCAGAGCAGAGGTGACATAACGAGGTAAAAGAGGGCTGTAATGACAGAGCTTATTCAACAAGATATTTATCCATCGATGACAATTGCTAACGATCAGGGGCTGACAAAAATAGAGCCCATTAAACTTGGTCAGCGTTTAAAAGAAATTCGCAAATCATTAGGTTTAACGCTAGAAGAAGCCAGTAAAAAAACCGGTTTAGCACGTTCAACCTTATCTAAAATAGAAAATGAACAGATATCGCCAACCTTTCAGGTCATGCAGAAACTGACCCATGGCTTACAGATTGATATCCCTCAGCTTTTTGCTCCGCCTAAAGAGGTGAGTGCAACCGGGCGTCGGGATATTACCCGTAAAGGAGAGGGTAAAGCGCATCCCACTTCAACCTATGAACATGAGTTGTTAGCCACGCAGTTAACCAATAAAAAAATGATGCCTTTTAAATCCCGTGTCAGAGCGCGTGATTTTTCTGAATATTCAGAGTGGATTCGTCACGATGGCGAAGAATTTTTATTGGTATTATCCGGTGAAATCGCCTTCTTTTCTGAGTTTTATGAGCCTGTTAACTTAAGTGAAGGTGATTCTGTCTATTACGATGCCAATATGGGGCATATGCTGGTTTCAGTTAGTGAGGAAGATGCTTTGATTTTATGGATCACCGCCTCATAAACTGAGCACTAAGGTGTCGCTGCTTTGCTGCTGCGCACAGGCGGCATAAGCGGACGCTGTGCAATTCCTTTTTCTGGGGCAAAATAGAGCCAGAAAACGACCAGCAAATAGCAACGCGGATGAATCTCTTCCCCTGTGACAAATCAAAACCGATAATAAATCACAGCGCCGCTTAATCTATGCAATATATTGCATTTTATCCTTGCGGGCCCCCATTTGTGCTGATTAATTATTCCGCCTCAAAACAAGATCACATCTTTATAATATTCATTATTATACAATAGCTACTTGAATTTATTATCAATTTCAAAGCCGGGGTGGCTATGTTTCAAATTAGAACTTATGACAAAATAGCCAGTGTTGGCTTAGATTACTTTAAACATGATAACTATGAAGTAGCAAGCGCTCTGAGTGAGCCTGATGCTATTATTCTGCGTAGCTTTAAGCTCCATGATGAGCCTTTAGCCGCATCGGTGAAAGCGATTGCGCGTGCCGGTGCCGGCGTGAACAATATACCTGTTGAAAAATGCTCGACAAAAGGCATTGTGGTTTTTAATACACCGGGTGCCAACGCCAATGCCGTTAAAGAGCTAGTACTCTCCGCTATGCTGCTTTGCTCCCGCGGTACTATTGAAGGGATCAATCATTGCCGCGGATTAACTAAACTTTCTGCAGAAAAAATGGGGCCGGCGCTTGAACTGGCTAAAAAGCAGTTTAAAGGTCATGAAATTGCAGGAAAAACCTTGGGGGTGATTGGGCTGGGGGCAATTGGCGCCAATGTTGCCAATATGGCCATTAATTTAGGCATGAATGTGGTTGGTTTTGACCCTGCTATCTCCATCGAAGCGGCCTGGCGGTTATCCAGTAAAGTAGAGAAGAAGGATAACCTGCAGTCTTTAATGGCGTGTTGTGATTACGTGACTCTGCATGTGCCGGCAATAGCAACGACCAAAAATATGATCAATAGCGATGCCCTGGCACATATTAAAGCAGGGGCCAGCCTGCTTAATTTTGCCCGCGGGGAAATCGTTGATTCGAAAGCTGTCATTGCCGCACTGGAGAGCGGAAAATTACTTCATTACGCAACTGATTTTCCTACGCCGGCGATGGTGTTGCGCAATGATGTGCTGCCTATGCCACATCTTGGCGCGAGCACCGAAGAAGCGGAAGATAACTGCGCGGTAATGGCCTGCAGGCAATTAATAGAGTTTCTGGAGAATGGTAATATTAAAAACTCGGTTAATTTTCCAAGCATTGCCCTTGAACGCAGTACTCCTTACCGTATCACCTTTGTCAATGAAAATGTCGCCGGGGTGCTGGGGCATGTGCTCTCGGTACTGGCAGATAAAAACGTCAATGTCACGGATATGATGAACAAGAGCCGTAATGAGATTGCTTATAATATCATTGATCTGGAAAGTCGCCCTTCAAAGGCGCTGATTGAGGCGATCAGGAAAGTTAAACATGTCATAGCGGTACGTGCGCTTTAATCATAGGCAGCATGCTGGTTGACATGCTGCCTGGGTTGATTCAAGCAACGGCTTTTAAGGTTGCGGTTAATAAATCCCAATATTTATCGACACTGGGAATATGTACTTTTTCATTCGGGCTGTGCGGGAATTTAATGGTCGGGCCAAATGAGATAATATCCAAGTCCGGATACTTATTATTAAATAAACCACACTCTAAACCCGTATGTATGATCTGCGTTTCCGGGGTTTTGTTAAACAGGTTAGCATATTGCTCTGTGACCACTTTGCAAATGAAAGAATCAGGGTTAGGTGCCCAGCTAGGGTAGTTGCCATCGATAAAGCATGTGGCGCCATAGTCCTTAAAGAGCTGGGCGATTTTTTCTACATACACCACTTTTTCATGCTCAATCTGTGAGCGTACTAAAAGCTTCATGGAAAAGCTGGTTTTCTCGCCCCTGTCCTGACTGACGGTGCCCAGATTAGTTGATGTTTGTACAACATCAGGAAAGTTGTTGTCCATCGCCAGCACACCATTATCGCATTCCTGCAGGCAATGTAAAAAATCACTCTGGCATTGACTGGTTAAAATAGCGTGCGGTAAAGCGCATGATTTAACAGAGAGCTGTAAATTATCCTCACTATTCTTGAACTTTTGTTGTAGAGCTAATTGTAAGTTGTTGATCAGCGTTTCTAAACTGCTTTGCTGCTGTTTATCACAAACAATTACCGCGCGTGCTTCCCGCGGGATACTGTTACGCAAATTACCGCCTTCAAAAATGGCAAGGTGGAAAGGAAACGCATCTAAGTTATGCAGTATGCCCGTTAATACTTTTAGGGCATTAGCGCGTTGTAGATGAATATCTCTACCGGAATGGCCGCCTTTTAAGCCGCTCACCGTTATTTCATAGGCGCTGTCAGTGGGTGCAGTTTCCATTTTCTGGTAGGGAAAGTTGATATTGAGATCAATACTACCGGAGCAGCCGACATACAGTGTGCCTTCTTTTTCCGAGTCGGTGTTAATTAATATTTTCCCCTGTAATGTTTTGGCGGGTAATCCAAATGCCCCGGTCATCGATGTTTCTTCATCAATGGTTAGCAGTACTTCAAGCGGCGGATGCGCTATGCTCTTGTCTGCTAATACCGCTAAGCAGGAAGCCAGACCGATACCATTGTCTGCACCCAGGGTGGTATTATCTGCCTGTAACCATTCCCCGTTGAGAATCGGGGTGATGGCATCGGTTAAAAAGTCATGCTCAGTGCCGTTGTTTTTCTGCGGTACCATATCCAGGTGTGCCTGCAGAATAGTCGGGGTTTTATCTTCATATCCGGGGCTGGCCGGTTTGCGCAGCAGAAGATTGCCGGCTGCATCCTGAGTACAGGAAATACTTTCTTTTTCAGCCCAGTCCATGATCCAATTTACTAATTGCTGTTCATGCTTAGAGGGATGAGGGATGCTACATATTTTAAGAAAATACGACCACAGTGAAGCCGCCTTAGTTTTTTGTAATTCTTGCATAGCTAGACCTTTTTCAACGGATTTCCCTTGCCAAATAGAGAGGATGAGCAAGTTAATTTAGCGCCTTAAACAACGGCTATTATTTTTAATTAATCTACATTTTAATAATGCAATATGGAAGCTGTATATTCAATCAAGCGCCTTGATTGAGGAGATCTGTGTCTGATTTTTGCTCTTTTTGTGACTAATTAATAATCTTTTTCTGTGAGGTTGCATTGATTGCCAGTTTGCAACTTGCTTTATTGTAAACTACTCACAGGCAGAAATAAGCTGCAGGAATGTGCTTTTTTTGAGGAAGGGCGGCCACTGTTTAAGTAGCGCTTGTGATTTTCCCTTAATAGTTGCCAGTATCTATTGATACTGGCTGAATGTACTTTTGCTCGCACTGCGAAAGCGTTTTATGGCTGTTGCCCATGGCATATCTGATAAGTATGCTTAATCAATCGCGCTTAAAGTGGCGATTAAGAGTTGCCAGTACCTATCGACACTGGCGATATTCACCCTTTCATCCGGGCTGTGCGGAAATTTAATGGTGGGGCCCAATGAGATCATATCCCAGTGCGGATATTTCTTACTGAATAAGCCGCATTCTAAGCCGGCATGAATCACCATGGTATCAGGCTCTTTATTAAACAATTTCAGGTATTGTTCTGCCATTATTTTATGAATAGGGGAGTTGAGATTCGGCTGCCACCCCGGATAGTCGCCGCCTTGACGATATTGTCCACCGTAGTGTTGAAAATGTTCGCCAATCTTATCGGCAAGTTGCTGTTTTTCATGTTCGACCTGTGAACGCACTAAGACCTGGATAGCAAAGTTGGCTGCTTTACCTGGGTTTTGTGTAACCACACCGAGATTACTCGATGTCTGTACAACATTGGAGAAATGGCTGTCCATGTTAAAAACACCATTAACACAATCGTGCAGACAGCTTAAAAAAGCACTTTGCGAGCGACTGGTCAAAACAGCTGCAGGTAAATCACAGGGCGTAACAGAGAGCTGCAAAGCATCTTCACTGTTTTTGAATTTTTGCGTCAAGGCTAATTGTAAATTGTTGATCAGCACAGTTAAGCTGTTTTGATAACGTTCTTCACAAATAATCACTGCGCTCGCTTCTCGCGGAATGGCGTTACGCAAACTGCCGCCAGTAAAACCGGCAAGATAAAATGGAATCGCATCGAGGTTATGCAGCACCGAGGCTAACACTTTTATGGCATTGCCGCGTTGTAAATTGATATCACAGCCGGAATGTCCGCCTCTTAAGCCGCTTAGGGTTATTTCATAGGCTCTGTCGCCGGGAGCTGTTTCCATTTTCTCATAGGGAAAATTGATATTAACGTTAATGCCGCCGGCACAACCCACATAAAGCTCTCCCTCTTGCTCCGAGTCGGTGTTGATCAGGATTTTGCCGTTCAATGCATTTTCCTGCAGCGCAGAGGCGCCCGTCATACCGGTTTCTTCATCAATGGTCAGTAACACTTCCAGCGGGCCATGCGCGATGGTTTTATCGGCTAAGACAGCTAAACAGGAAGCCAGACCGATGCCATTGTCAGCGCCAAGCGTAGTATTGTCGGCATGCAGCCACTCACCGCTGATAATGGGGGTGATGGGATCGGTTAAAAAGTCATGTTCAGTATCGCTGTTTTTCTGCGGTACCATATCCAGATGGGCCTGCAGAATAAGCGGCGTTTTATTCTCATAGCCGCTGCTCGCGGGTTTGCGCAGAATAAGATTACCGGTTTTATCCTGTATGCAGGCAATGTGGTTTTCGTTAGCCCAATTTACAATCCAGTTTGCTAATTGCTGCTCATGCTTAGAAGGGTGGGGGATGGTACAGATTTTAAGAAAATACGACCACAGAGAAGCGGCTTCAGTTGTCTGTAATTGCTGCATAGCTAGACCTTTTGAGTGAGGAAAATGGATGTGCTTGGTGACGGATAAGTAAAAAGGATGTGCCTGTTAATTTATAAGCACCAGTAACAGTTGTTATTTTATAATTATTTTACATACTCAGAGTAAAAGATGAAAGTGGCAGGCTCAATTTATCTTTTAGCTTGGTGACTTTTATACCTCTGTTTATTGGTGTTTTATCGGCAAAATAGTGCGCTTAAAGTTTTTTGTCCGGCTCGGTTATAGCCAGCATTGGATTAGCTGAAGTATTTTTCCAAAAAACAAAAAATTGATTGGTGAAATGAGAGGAA
>JBFGZH010000085.1:0-10105 GCA_041586895.1 Psychromonas sp.
AAAGCGGGCCAAATCGACTTCAATATCGGCTGCGATAATCACCATATCGGCTGCGCTGATATCTTCAGCAGTTAATTGATTTTTTGCACCGACAGAGCCGCGGGTTTCAACCTTAACCTCATAACCAAGACGTTTACCTTCCTCTTCCAAAGCCGCCGCCGCCATAAAGGTATGGGCAACACCGGTCGGGCAGGCGGTAATGGCAACAATTTTTTTGCCAGCTTCTGGTGCTGAGGCAGCTTCTGTTACTTGCGTTAATATCTGCGCCTGTGCCGCAGCATTTTGCAGGTAGCCTTTCACATCTTCGAGACATTCTGCAATATCAGACTGATAGACTTTTTTGCCTTTAAAGCGGCTGTTATCGACAGGGGTATTAGCGGCAATAATAATGCACTCTGCTGCTTCAATTTGTTCGGCTGTCAACGCTTCTACCGGGCTAACGCTGGATTGGCATTCAATATTCACCTCCCAGTTTAATTCGCTTGCTGCTTTTTTTATCAGGCCCGCAGCAATTACGCTGTTGGCTATGCCGTTTGGGCAGGCTGTCACTATTGCTAATTTCATTTTCCTATCCTCTTATATAGCGGTTAATTGAGTGGTAATCTGTATTTTTTTCTGCATATCTTGTACTTGAGTAATATCCTCAACACCGACACCGATTTGGGTCACGGCAAATGCAGCCAGTGCGCTGGCAAAGCTTAAAACGTCTGCCTTGTCCCACTGGTTGAGTTCGCCCCAGCAAAGTCCGGCAACCAGGGTATCACCCGCGCCGACCGTGCTGACAACGTCCATTCTTGGAGGTATCGACTGGATCCAGCCAGCCTGATCAAGCCAGAGTACACCTTTTTCACCCAGCGAAATCACTACATTTTCACAGCCTTGCTGCTGCAGTTTCTCGGCCGCGGCTGTGATATCCGCTGTGCTGCTCAGTGTTCGTCCGACAATAGCGCTGAGCTCTTCATCATTGGGTTTAATCAGGTAGGGGCCGGCCGCAATGCCTTTCACCAGGGCTTGATTGCTGCTGTCAAAAAAGACTTTTTTACCGACTTTCTGTAAGGCTTTGATCCACTCGGCCAGCTGCTCGGGTGAAACACCCTGCGGCAGACTGCCGGCAATCACGAAGACATCATGCGACTTGGCCAGTGCAAACAGAGTCTGTTCAAACTGCTGGATCTCATTCTCTTGCACGGCGACGCCGGGAAAGTTGAGATCGCTGACCTGTCCTGATTTTTCAACGATTTTGACATTGATGCGGCTGGCACCCTGTACACGGATAAACTTATCTGCCATGTTCAGAGAATCGAACAACTGCACAAAGGGCTCCTGATTATCCGCACCAAGCAGGCCGGTGACCGTGACCTCTGCGCCGAGTTCAGCAAGTACTTTGGCAACATTAATGCCTTTACCTGCCGGATGCAGACTGCCGCTGTCGATTAAATTCACCGTGCCTGTCTGCAGTATTTCAAGCGATCCGGTTAAGTCCAGCGCGGGGTTTAATGTCACTGTGACAACTTTTAGTTTTGTATTCATTAGATTTTCTCACCTAAGCCTGCGTTAATCGCTTTACCAATTGCTGCCAGGGCTTCCTGTGCATCTTCACCCTGCGCGGTAAATTGTAATTTATGGCCGCATTTAACGCCCAGCGTCATCACTTTCATCAGGCTTTTGGCATTTTCGGTTTTGCCCGAGCCATCGAGATTGGTCATCTGAATTTTGGACTTAAATTTTTTCGTGGTGTTAACTAACATGGCACCCGGGCGGGCGTGCAGACCGTGCGGGTTTTTAATAGTGAAAATCTCCTGGCAGCCTTCTAACTGCTCCTGAGTCAGTAAAGAGATGATCTGTTTTTCTGTCGCGGCAAACAGCTGCTCGATTTTATTTTTATATAAAAGCTCAACCAGAAAGTTCAGGTTTTTCTCATGCAGCTGGCTATTGCTGGCCACACAAAGCAGGCCTTTAACCGGCTTACCTTCATTTTGCAGAGGCTCGGCGCTGCTGACAAAAGACAGCGCTGTTTTAGCTACCCCTTGATTACCGCTTGTTAGCCACAGACCCTGGCCTAAGTGCGTTGCCTTGCCAGTGGTTTCGCTAACAAAGCTGTCATTTACCAGGCCTTGATTTTTCAGTAAACCTGCTGCCGCGGCGCTAAGCTGTGCCAGGTCGCCTGCAGGAAAATTCAGCTGGATCTGCTGGTCATTAAACTCAGTTTCGCTCTGCACTTTACCGGAGAGTAAATCAACGATAGTGTCAGCGTCGCTGGCTTGCTTGATGCGCTCTTCTACGCCATCAGTAGAAAGTACTTTGGTGAGTTGCGTTAGAATAGTTAAATGCTCATCTGATTTCGCCGCAATACCGATAGCCAGATAAACTTTATTGCTATCTCCCCAGTCGACACCTTGTGGAAAGTGGTGCAGGATAACACCAGTATTGTTAACCATGTCACGTGTATCTGTAGTGCCATGAGGAATAGCGATACCGCTGCCTAAAAAAGTTGAGTTTTGCGCTTCACGTGCCAGCATCCCATCACGGTAACCGGCTTCAACATAGCCCTTCTCGGCAAGACTGCTGGCGACAGATTGGATCGCTTCTGTTTTATTTGCAGCAGCTTGTGAAAGAACAATATCACTGTTGTTAATTGTTAACATGGCTTATTCACCTTATCTATTTTATGTAGCTGAAGCGATTCAGCTTTGAGGGTAAAAAAATATTCAGACAAATAAAGTTGCTTCATGACGGTTATTTATTAAGAGATGCTAGCGGAGCTGAGACATCCTTCAGTTAACGGTGAGTTATCCGTCATAAATAACAGCATCTGCACAGAAAGTATCTGTTTAACTTTACAGCTGAATCGTTTCAGTTGCTATGGTGTATCGGTTCGGCTGTTATTGCAAACTTTATGGGGCGTTTTTTTTAATTGCTTGTTTATAGCGCGATCTGGATCGCATTTTTTGAGAATTTTGAGTTTACAGAAGCAGGAGGGCTCTATCCTGATAAATCCCCATTGCGTTTTTTAATTCAAAATCACTGCCCCTAGCCTGTTATCAAAGGGGCCTTGGGCGAATGAGGCGACAGTCTAGGGGCACGAGCGACGAGATCTGCGAGTCTTGTTTTTAGCACGCTCGTGACACTATGCTGATGCATAACTCGTGCAAAAGAAAAGCTGCCCAAAGCATTTTTTATCTTGCAGCGAATAACCACTCTGTAACGCACTATCTCAGGCATTACGTCCCTGTATTGGCTGAGATAAGGTCAAAGCGGGCAGTTTCCGTCGTAAAAAACCTTCATCATACTCCCCTTACTCGGCAGCAATTAGCAATACGTCAGTTCCCTGACTTTAGGTCACCGGCCTGACAAAAAACTTGCAGCAGAGCTGCAGGCTATATACTTGACGCAGAGAAGGGCGAAAAGAGCTGTGTGGAGAAATGTTGCTTATCCAGAGCTCAGGTTACTTAGTAACGGGAAGTTTTTGGAGCGAATGATGAATATTTTTGTATTAGACGAGGATATTGCAAAATGTGCGCAATATCACCCGGCTTAGCTACTCGAATTATGCGTATTCGCCTAACGAGTAATATGCGAAATAACGGACTCACCCTTGGTGACTGAGCCGGATATTCTATTAGGGAAATCCGTCAGGGGCAGGTCTTACTCCGTCTGCCAGTTCTCTAATTTGCCAACCACCCAAGTTAGATAAGCTGACCGATGGCAATTATAAATCCTGGCGGTCTTTTTGCTGTTTAGCTTGCGCAAATAGTTGGTCGTTTACGCTGCCCTTACGCTGCTTGACCTGAATATGCAGCGCTGCTTTAGCCAGCATATGCGCGGCCACAGGCGCAGTAATAAGTAAAAATAATGAAATAATCAGCTCTTTAAGTGATAAGCTGCCATCGCTGGCTGAAAATACTATCGCAGCAAGGATTACAGAGCTAACCCCCAGTGTTGAGGCTTTCGTTGGGCCGTGTAAACGGGTATAGAAATCGGGTAATTTAACCATGCTATACGAGCCGAGCAATATAAATATACCGCCAATAATAAGTAAGATACTGCAGATGATGTCTAACATTTATATGCCTATTCAATGATGTCGCCGCGCAACAAAAACTTACAAAAAGCTGCCGTACTAATGAAACCGAGCAGTGCAATTAACGCCGCCGCTTCAAAGTAAACATCGCTTTGGGTGTAAATACCGAACAAAATAATGAGTGCCACACAGTTCACATACATGGTGTCAACCGCCAATATGCGATCGGTAATTTCCGGGCCTATGAGCAAGCGCCAGGCATTTAATAGTAGTGAAATAAAGATACAAAGCATGGCAAATTGTAGGCTTAGTGCTAGCATTTGAACATCTCCTTAAGTGGTTTTTCATAACGGCTCTTAATGTTATCAATAATAGCTTGTTCATCGTCAAGGTGAAGAACATGGATGTACAGAATACTCTTATTTTTAGAAAAATCGGCACTGAGGGTACCCGGTGTTAAGGATATTGTGCTGCTCAAAATTGTCAGGGGCAGCTCGCCTTGTAATTCAAGGTGATAGGCAATCATACCCGGCTTTAGAGTTTTGTTGCTTTGCAGTACTCGAATCGCCACATCAAAGTTACTCTTAACGATATCAGCCAATAAGTGCAGAGCATACATGGTCACTTTGAGCGGCTGATTGGCAACGGGCTCTTTAGGACACAAAGGTGCGATCAGCACCGGTATGCCTATTGCAAAAAAAGCAGCGAGTAAAAGATCGCCGGCGGCAAAGCCATTAAGCAGTACCCACACAGTGAATAACATCAAGCTGTGATAAGGCGTTGGAAAGAAACGAGACATTTACGGCCTCCCTTGTAAGTTAAGCATTTGTGGCAGTGGGTTTTCATGTAGTTGCCGGGCAGCTGCCTGGGTAAAGGCTTCGACGTCGCCGGCAAAAACAACCAGGCAAAGCAATAAGAATGCGATAATGTATAGCGGGATAAGCTCTAGGTTATGTATCTTTTCTGTTGCGGCAGCGTTGCCGCTTGCTTTCCAAAATAGCTGGCTAGTCGCGCGTGACATTGCAATCAGAGTGACAAAGGAGCTAATCAAAAGCAGCGCCCAGCTTGTCGCCATCCACGCACTGGCAAAGGTTGCTTTAAGCAATAAGGCTTTGCCAATAAAGCCGGATAAAGGCGGTAAACCAATCATTGCTATCGCAATCACCAGGAAGATGCAGCTTAACAGTCCTGCAGATGGCAGGGCGCGTGCACTTACAAACCTATCTTGCGCCTTAGGTCTCAGGCGAACAAAAATACCTGCCAATAAGAACATGGCGCAGCCGGCCAGGGTGCTATGGATAAGGTAGTAGAAGCCTGCTGCGCTGGCCTGGGCATTATGCTCAGCGATGATAAGCAGTAAGCTGCCAACGGATGCGATAATTAAATAACTGCCAAGCTGTCGTAGCGTTTTACTGCCCAGTATACCCACAGCCGCCAGCGCAATGGTTAACAATGCCAGTGGGCTTAACCATTGCATCACCGGTGCTGACAGTGGCTCGGCACCGCCGCCAAATACCACACCATGAATACGCCATAGGCAGTACAAACCAACTTTGGTCAATATAGCAAACAGCGCTGCGACTGGTGCACTGGTTGCGCTATAGGTTTTGGCCAGCCATAAATGCAAGGGTAGCATTGCTGATTTGAGTGCGAATACGATAAATAACAGAAAGATACCGGCTTGGCCGAGTAATAACTGTGTGCCTTCAATATGCAGCGCCTTAAGCGATAGGTCGGCATAACTTAAAGTGCCAAAGGCTGCGTAAATGGTGCCAAGGCCAATGAGAAAGATTGATGAACCCAACAAGTTAAGAAATAGGTAGTGGGAGTTTGCCAAGACCCTATTTTTACCGCCGCCATGGATCATCAGTGAATAGGATGCCATAAGCAGGATTTCGAAAAATACGAATAAATTGAAGATATCAGCGGTTAAAAATGCGCCGCAAATACCGGCGACCTGAAACATCATTAAAGGGTGAAAAAATATCCCCTGTTTATCATCGCCGGCACAGCTATATAGCTGTGCGCAAAAAGCAACCAGACAGGTTAACAGCACCAATAGCGCGCTGATCTGGTCAACATAAAGAGCAATGCCGTATGGTTGCTGCCAATTACCCAGCTGATAAATAATCGGCCCCTGCAGAATAACAGTGCGCAGCAGTATGATTGCGATTAGCAAACCTATGGCCTGCCCGCAGAGTGCAATGACGCGTTGGCCGGTTATGTTATTGCGTAAGCGCGCGAATAACAAAACAATCCCGATTAGCATCGGCGTTATTATTGGTAGTATCGCTAAATGATCTAGAAGCATGAACTAAGGTGTCTCCGTTTTCGTTGCGATGTCTAGTTGCTCTTTGCCATCGACATGATCATTACCACTCTCAGAGCGGGCTCGCATTGCCTGAATGCAGGCAAAAGCGGTCATGGCAAAGCCAATCACTATTGCCGTCAGTACCAAGGCTTGCGGCAGAGGATCACTATTGATCGTTTGCTCGCCTAGGATGGCTGCACTGTCAGTGGTCAACCCGCCACTGGCAAACAAAAACAGATTCACGGCGTAGGATAGTAGCGTTAAGCCCAGTACCAAGGTAAATGTACGAGCGCGAAGCATCAAAAATACGCCGCACGCAGTGGCAACACCCACTGCAACTGAAAACCAGATTTCCATTATTTCCGCTCCTCAACTTTTAAACGTTGGTCGGTAGTAAGTTTACCCAGATTTGACAAAATGAGCATGGTCGAACCAACCACAGTTAAATAAACACCTAAGTCGAATACCAAGGCAGAGGTCAGTTCGAATTTACCAATAACCGGCAAAGTGAAGTAGTCAAACCAAGTGGTTAAGAATGGGTAGCCCCATAATAGCGGTGCAATACCCGTTAGCAATGCAAGCATTAAGCCGCTAACAATCAAGCTTTGATAGACAATTTTATTGCGCGCTATAACCCAGCTAACCCCGTGGGCGAAATACTGTAAAATCACCGCCACGGCGGTTATCAAGCCTGCAATAAAGCCGCCACCAGGTAAATTGTGGCCGCGAAGAAAGATATAAGCAGAAATCAGAAATGCCAAAGGCAGCAAACTCTGAGAGACTACAGACAAAATCATTGGGTGTTTATCTTCGCTCCAAAGGCGGCCTTGCGCATCGCGAATACGAATCGATAAACGCATGCGGGCTATCAACTTGTAAATGCCCAGCGCAGCGATGCCAAGTACCAGAATTTCTCCCATGGTATCGAAACCACGGAAATCGACCAGGATAACGTTGACTACATTGGTGCCGCCGCCGCCAGTTTTGGCATTATCAATATAAAACTGTGAGACCGATTCGCTGTGATAAGTCAGCATCAATAAACAGACAGTACCGACGATAGCTCCGATAGTTGATGCTAACAAAATATCGCGAGCAATGCCTGCAGGACCGGTTGTGCTGCGTGATGTGGTTTGCGGGAAAAAGTAAAGGGTGAGCAATAATAAAATAACCGCCACAACTTCAACCAAAATTTGCGTTAAGGCCAAGTCAGGTGCCGAGTAATAGCTAAAGGCAATGGAGACCACCAAGCCGACTAAGGACAGCATTGCCAGAGCAATAATTCGCCGGTGACTGGTCAAGACGGTTGCTATTGAGCCCAATATTAACAATATACAGCCTACTATGAATGGCATTTCAACCTGACTATGTGCCAGGCGTTCAAGGGGCTCACTGATTTTAGAAATAGGTATTGCCAACATTAATAATGTAAATGCCGCGAGAATAAATGCACTGCGTTGATAGCTGCCGTTGTCAATCCAGTTAATTACCTTTTGTGCGGCGTACTGTATTTGACAGGCGACTTGGTCGAATATCTCACTGGCGTTGAGGCTTTTAAAGTTGCCCTGGAAGCGGAACAAATGTTTACGGCTTATATAAATAAGTACGCCGCCAACGATCGCCATAAAGCTCATCAGTAGTGGGATGTTAAAACCATGCCATATCGCCAGACTAAACTCCGGTATTGCGCCATTAATCGTAGCGTATCCGGCGGAGTTAAGTAGCGTGCCTACGGTAAAGGCGGGAAATGCACCAACCAAAAGACATATAGCAACCAGTATTTCAACCGGAACGCGCATGTAGCGCGGTGGCTCATGCGGGATTTTGGGTAGATCACGGGATTCGCCATTAAAGAAAACGTCGTGGATGAAGCGCAAGGAATAGGCAACTGAAAGCGCTGCACCCACGGTAGCCAATACAGGAATTAACCAGGAAATCGCACCGAGAGTGCGTTGTTCAAGCACGGCTGCAAAAAACATTTCTTTGGATAAAAACCCATTAAGTAAGGGCACACCTGCCATTGCCGCTGCTGCAACCATTGCCAGAGTGGCGGTGATGGGCATATAGCGATAAAGGCCATTGAGTTTGCGCATATCCCGTGAGCCCGACTCATGGTCAATAATCCCGGCGGCCATAAATAACGAGGCTTTAAAGGTTGCGTGGTTAATAATGTGAAATATTGCCGCCACTGCCGCAATGTCCCTGTTGAGCCCGAACAACAGGGTAATCAAACCCAGGTGACTAATGGTAGAGTAGGCCAGTAGTCCTTTTAAATCATGTTGGAAAACAGCGTGATATGCGCCGTAAAGTAGAGTCACTAGGCCGGTAGTACTAACCAATACAAACCAGATATCGGTACCTGAAAGTGCCGGGTATAAACGTGCTAATAAAAACACACCGGCTTTAACCATAGTCGCAGAGTGCAGATAGGCACTGACTGGCGTTGGCGCTGCCATTGCGTGAGGCAGCCAGAAATGAAATGGGAACTGAGCTGATTTGGTAAAAGCACCGAGTAAAACTAAAATCACTATTTGCGGGTAGTATGTGCTTGCTCGAATCAGATCGCCTGCATTGAGCACGGTGTCCAGCTCGTAACTGCCGACAGTTTCGCCAATAAGTATGATCCCGGCTAGCAGGCAAAGACCACCTAGGCCAGTCACAGTTAGTGCTAAACGCGCACCTTTACGCGCTTCGCTTTTGTGGGTCCAAAAGCTAATCAACAAGAAGCTGGAGATACTGGTTATTTCCCAGAAAAACCACATCTGTATTAAGTTGCCGCTGAGTACCACACCCAGCATTGCCGCCATAAACAAGATCAAATAGCTGTAGAAGCGCGACATGTTATCGCGTTCACTGAGGTAGTAACGTGCATAGAGAATGACCAGCAAACCAATACCAAGGATGAGTGTGGTAAATAGAAATGCTAAGCCATCTAAACGCAAACTTAGATTTAATCCGAGTGAGCTTACCCAGGCGACCTGCCGGGAAATGACCGCGCCGTCAAAAACCGCAGACATATCGCTGAACAACAGCGCCAAGCTGGTCAAAGGCAACAACGCGGTGAAAATGGCTATTTGGCTACGGCCAAATCCTTTTACTAAAATTGGTACGAGCACCCCAATAATGGGAAGAAAGCACAGTAGAAACAATTTCATAAAGTTTATGGTTCGATTACTAAACAATATTAGAATCTTAATTACTTATTGTAGGTAAAGCTAGGGTTATCGGATAAAATCGTATTAGCAGGGTGATTTTTAGACGATTCTGAACATTACCACTACAGGGCATATGGATTAAAGGGCGAGCATCAGCCCGCTCGAAGGGAGTAGCCTGAAAAGCATGCGTGCTGCGTTATGCCGCTTGGAATAGGTCACTACTCCTTCACTAACATGCCTTGTCGGCACACTTTCCAGGGTAAATTTATCACCTACCGCTAACTGAATTTTATTATATTTAAAGGTATAAACCCGGATTTTAGGACCTTGCAAATCACCCATAATGGCAACTTATTTGCCTAAACGCGCCGCTATATCACGCACTTCTTTAGCACGCTTTACGTGATCAGCAGGCTCGCCATGAGAGAAGTTCATGCATACCATATTGACGCCGGCAGCAATAATTTTCTATAAATCCAGTAGGTATTGTGTAAGTTCATTTTTTAAAGGCAGGGCGGTCATGGCGCCTTTCTGCGTGGTGGCTAAAGCGCCGCAGCTGTTCGCCCATTTTACCGCCTGGCGAATATGCTCAATCTCACTCCATGCATTACTCTGGGC
>JBFGZH010000086.1:0-9842 GCA_041586895.1 Psychromonas sp.
AGCAGCTGCTTGTCGCGACCTCCTTGCTGATGATGGCGGAGATCTCCCTGTTAGCCTTCGTGCCTTTAGGCAATGCGCAACTGATTTTCTGGGTTTTTCTCTGCAACCGTGTATTCAGCGGCCTTGCTGAAGCCATGGCCAGCGGAGCCGATGAGGCTATGGCCTATGATGCTCTGGCCGCCGAAGGCGATCCGGAGGACTGGCCGAAGGTACTCAGTGTACAGATGCGCTTACAGTCGATTGCCGCCATCATCAGCATGACCATCGGCGCGCTCGTTTACGATCCGAGTATGGTTAACCGCTTGCTTGCCTGGCTGCACCTTTCTTACACCCTGGAGCAGCAAATAACCATGCGCTTTCCAATTTATCTGACCCTGGTATTAGCCATTTTGGCCACCCTCTGCGCGCTTGGCATGGTGGAGCCGAAAAGGGGCGAGCATGACACTCATGGCGTTAGAGCCTTGACTGCATTGAAGATGATCTGGAACGCCGCAAAATGGATTGCCCATACTCCATTTGCTCTGGCCATCATACTTTTTGGCATGTGTTACGATCATATTCTGCGCATGATAGTCACTATGACTAGCCAGTATTTTCGCCTGATACTGCTGCCAGAAGCCAGCTTTGGTATTATTGCTTCTGCTTTTTCTCTGCTGGGACTGTTTACGCCTAAAATTGCCGAGCATATGGCTAGAAAAAACGCGCCAACCATCAATATCTACTGGCTATCGGCTCTCTCTGTTGTGGCGCTTTTCGGCATTAGCGGCTTTTTCCCCTACTGGGGACTGCTGCCTATGGGGCTGGTTTTTATGGCCATGATGTTTGTCTCATTTTTTACCAGCCATTACCTGAATCGCATTACCGCCTCCCATCAGCGGGCGACGGTACTCAGTTTTAAAGGCATGGCTTTTAATCTTAGCTATGGCTTAATTGGCTTTTTCTTTGCTGTCTTGCTGACTTATCAACGCAGCATAGTAACAGCTGAGAATGCTCACTTATCGCCGTCGGCAATAGAAGATCTCACCTTTAAAGCGGCTGTCGGCTGGTTCCCCTGGTATGCCATTGTCACTCTTGCCCTGACCGCTCTCTACTGCTTATATCGACTCAGGGGAAGCGATCTGCATAAAACGGGAGAAAACCCGACAGACAAAGATTAACTTCTGTGAGCGTCTGTTTTTATCCAGGTAATGATCGCGTGCTCGACTCTTCTCTAGCAAATAATAAAATTGTCATAAATGTGATTTATGTTAGTCTGTTATGGTTCTGGACAGTTCGGCAAACCTGGCTTTTTATGCAGCTTTATTGCCACGCGTTGTTGCGATAGCGTCCTTTAACAGGCTGCTTTGCTGAATTTTTTATAGGCTCCCTTTAATGGTGTAAAGCGAGGACAATGTCTGATTATAATGAGAGTGATTTAACGCTAGCGCAACTGCTTAAAGTCAAGGCGCCGCCGGCAGCGAAAGGTTTTCATGCTTTTTGGCAGGCAGCCTATGCCGCAGTGCAGGATTTCAGGCCGGAAATAGAGCTCAAGGATACGCAGCAACAAACCAACAACTGGCGTGTGATGGATGTCCATTATTCTTCCAGCAATGACCAGACTATCGGCGGATGGTTACTGCTGCCGGTAGATAAGCCGCCAACACGGGGGTTTATCGTGGGCCATGGTTACGACGGAAGAGCTGCCCCTGATTTTGATTTGCCCTTTACTGATGCGGCCATTTTCTTTCCCTGCTGTCGAGGGCTTGGTAGAAGCCGTACATCTTGTATCTCTGCAGATCCGCAATGGCATGTGCTGCATGATATAGATAAGCGTGATCACTATATTATTAAGGGCTGTGTGGAAGATATCTGGATTGCTGTCTCTTGTATGACGCAGTTATTTCCAGCACTGCAGGGCAAGTTGGGATTTTTAGGGATAAGTTTTAGCGGTGGAGTAGGGGCGCTGGCCATGGCCTGCGAACCACGCATTAGCCGTGCTCATTTTAATGTGCCGACCTTTGGCCATCATCGCTGCCGTTTACGCGAGCCGACGCTCGGAAGCGCTCTGGCAGTGCAGCGGTTTTTTCGTAAAGCGCCGAAGTTAACCTTAAAGACAATACGTTATTATGATGCAGCCAATGCTGCCGAGGCGATTACCATGCCTGTCCACTTTGCGCTGGCGCTCAAAGATCCCGTCGTTGCTCCTGCAGGGCAATTTGCCATCTATAACCATACAAATAGCGATAAACAGCTGTTTGTCTTAGATGAAGGGCATGCCGATTATGCCCGCCAGAATGAGCAGAAAAAACAACTGCTGCTGGAGCTGGAGCAGTTTTTTGCAGATTTATAAAGCTTATGCTGAATAATGGCAAGTGATTAACAAGGAGGTAAAGATTGAACCGAGAATATCATCAATGGTGGAGCCCACATCTCAAACGCAATATGGAATTATTGGTATTTGGCCATGCGGGGGCCAAGGTGTTAGTTTTTCCTACGCGAGGCGGCCGTTTCTTTGAGTATGAGAATATGCGCATGGTCGCTCAACTCCAGGAGAAAATCGATCAGGGACAATTGCAGTTATTTTGTGTGGATAGCGTCGATGCCGAGAGCTACTACTGTTTTTGGGCGCACCCAGCAGGGCGAATACAGCGTCATATTGATTATGAAGAGTATATACTCAACGAGGTGTTACCCTTTATGAACCAACGTAACCCGAATCCCTGCACTATCAGCCATGGCTGCAGTTTAGGGGCGTTCCATGCGGCGAATATCGTCTTTAGACACCCGCACCTTTTTCAAAAACTCTGTGCCTTTAGCGGTCGCTATGATTTAACGCTACAAGTTGAATCTTTCTCTAATCTGCTGGATGGTTTTTATAATGAAGATATTTACTTTCATACACCGACCCACTTTCTGCCTAACCTGCATTGTGCTGAGCGTCTGGCGCAACTGCGCAATACCGATATTGTACTGGTAATAGGCAAGCAGGATCCTTTTCTGGAAAATAATCTTCATTTAAGTCATCTCCTCCATGAAAAAGGGATCGCTCATCAGCTACATCAATGGGAAGAGCGAGCTCACCAAGGCTATTACTGGCGAAAAATGGTGGCGATGTATCTTTAGCCTAATCTCTGCCAGCGTAGCTGATTGCCGCTAAAAAAATGCCAGAACAGCACTAAACTTATAGTCATATATCGTGAGTCCGGTCATTGTCTCTGTTGTGTGTCTTGCAGGGAATAACCAATCAGGAGAATGTCAATGAGCTATAAGCATATATTAGTTGCTGTTGATTTATCTAAATCCAGTAATGTGGTGATCAATAAAGCGGTTGCCTTAGCGCGCGCCAGTAACGCAAAACTTTCATTTATTTATGTTGATGCCAGTTATATCAGTAATATAGGTTATGCAACGACCATGGGCTTAGTTAAACCTGTGATTAACCAGGCCATAGCCGATGAAAAAGAGATAGAAGAATTGCAAAAAGAGCTGCAGGCACTCGCTGAGCAAGTGGACTATCCGGTTGCAAATACTTTAGTGGTCATGGGAAAATTAACCGATAAATTAAAAGCAACAGTACAGAAGCTGGATATTGATCTTCTGGTGTGCGGACACCATCATGATTTCTGGAGTCGCTTGTTATCTTCAATACCTAAAATAGTCAACTCAACCGAGACTGACATATTAATTGTTTACCTTGATAAATAGTCTGAAAGCTAGAATTGCTATAGCTATATTATGCGCAGCTTGGGATAATAAGCTTAATCTCGACTGCAAAACGCTGCGCTTGAGAGCGGTTTTGCTTTCGTTGCTGTGCTGTTAAGGTTACAGGAATGTTAATCTTATGTTGGTTTTTGGTTTGCTATGGCAGCTTGCTGTTTAAAGCAGTACAAGGGCAGTGGCAGGCAAATACAATCGCGCGCTAAAAAACAGATAAAAATGACGATTCCTGAGGCTATTTACTTTCTTTTCTTGCTGAAATTTAGGAGGGTTGTTAGAGTACGTTACTTTATTTTTTTTAGCTACTTTGGGAAATGTTCATGTTTAAAATGTTTCGGGGCATGTTTTCTAACGATTTGTCAATCGACTTAGGAACGGCAAACACTCTTATTTATGTTAAAGATCAAGGCATTGTATTAGATGAGCCGTCAGTTGTCGCTATTCGTTTAGATAAAAATGGAGCGGGCAAAAGCGTTGCCGCAGTCGGCCATGAAGCAAAACAGATGTTAGGTAAAACACCGGGCAATATTCAGGCCATTCGTCCCATGAAAGATGGCGTGATTGCCGATTTCTATATTACTGAAAAAATGCTGCAACATTTTATTAAGCAGGTACATAACAATAACTTTTTACGCCCGAGTCCACGCGTGCTGGTCTGTGTACCATGTTGCTCCACACAGGTAGAGCGTCGCGCTATTCGCGAATCGGCACAGGGTGCGGGAGCGCGTGATGTGTTTCTGATTGATGAGCCTATGGCTGCAGCAATAGGTGCCGGTATGCCGGTTTCTGAAGCCAAAGGGTCAATGGTGGTTGATATTGGCGGCGGTACCACAGAAGTCGCTGTTATTTCACTCAATGGTGTAGTCTACTCTGCATCGGTACGCATTGGCGGTGATAAATTCGATGAAGCTATTATTAATTATGTACGCCGTAATTACGGCTGTACTATTGGTGAAATCACAGCTGAACGCATTAAGAAAAGTATTGCGATTGCCCACCCAATCAATGAGGTCAGAGAGATTGAGGTGCGTGGTGTGAATGTTGCTGAAGGTGTTCCGCGCAGCTTTACACTTAACAGCAATGAAATTTTAGAAGCCCTGCAGGAGCCCTTAAGTGGTATTGTTTCTGCTGTTATGCTGGCCCTGGAAAAAACGCCACCAGAACTTGCTGCTGATATTGCCGAGCGCGGCATGGTGTTAACCGGTGGTGGGGCATTACTATGCGAACTTGACCGTTTGCTCTCTGAAGAGTCGGGTATTTCTGTGATTGTGGCTGATGATCCGCTGACCTGTGTCGCGCGTGGCGGCGGTATGGCCTTAGAGATGATTGATACTCACGGTGGAGATGTGTTTAACGCTGATTAATGCCATGCCTGGTGTTGAGATTCGCGCCGGCTGCTGAGTTTTTCTTTCCAGCCGGATTGCGCTAACAGAACGTCATAAACCGCTTTATTCGCTAGTTTGTGCAAGTCAGTCTTCTTTATTTGAACGGTAATAATGAAACCTATTTTTACTCGCGGCCCCTCTTTTTTATTAAGACTAGCGATAGCTGTGGCCTTAGCGCTTGTTTTGCTGCTAGGTGATAGCCAGTTTAACCTGTTTGCCTCTTCACGGATTTATCTTAACTCCCTAGTGAGTCCTATCCAATATGTTGTTGATGCACCACAGCAGCTATTTACAGCCCTATCTGAAAATCTAGTAACACGACAAGCTTTAAAAGCGCGTAATCAGCAGTTGGAAAAAGATAATTTACACCTTAAAGCGGATCGTTTATTACTGACACAGTTAGAGAATGAAAATAAGCAGTTACGGGAGCTATTGAATTCACAGCGCGAATTTACTAATAAGCGCATGATCACTGAAGTGATGAGCCTGCGCTCAGATCCTTTTACGCATCAGTTAGTGATCGATAAAGGGGCGCTCGATGGTGTGTATTTAGGGCAGCCGGTCATTAACGAACAAGGGGTTGTCGGGCAGGTTTCACAGGTCGGCAGCACGACCAGCCGTGTGCTTTTAATTGTTGATGCTAGTCATGGTATACCGGTGCGCGTGCAGCGCAATGACGTGATTGCCGTTGTCCATGGCAGCGGTGCCTGGAATAAATTAAATGTGCCCTTTATACAAAGTAATGCCGATTTGCAGGCCGGAGATTTATTGGTGACTTCCGGTTTGGGCGGACGTTTCCCGGCGGGCTATCCGGTGGCCACAGTGAGCGATTTTAATTATCAGGAAGGCGCGCTTTACGCGGATGTGACAGCGACCCCGGTGGCACAGCTCGATAGAAGCCGTTATCTGTTATTATTGTGGAATAATCATCAGTTTAAAGATGTAGAGCAAGCACTTAGCGGAGCAGAGTCAGACGATGTCATTATTCCGTAATTACCGAATTATCTATGGCAGCTTTTTTATCGCCTTGGTTTTTGCTGTTTTTCCTCTGCCGCCCATGGTTAATGCCTTTCGCCCTGACTGGATGATACTTATTATCTTTTATTGGGTACTGGCACTGCCGCATAGAGTCAGTGTGTTTCACGCTTTTATTTTAGGCTTATTACTGGATCTGCTGTTAGGCTCAATACTGGGAATGCATGCTCTGCTGTTTTCTGTTCTGGCCTATGTCGTCAGTATAAATTATCAGCGCATCCGTTATTTGACTCTGGTGCATACGACATTACTAATGGGAGGTTTTGTTTTTGTTGCTAAGCTATCCCTGTATTTACTGGTGTCAAGTTTGCAACATGTTGTTTTACATAAATATTATTTTTGGTCTATATTCACTTCCATGCTGATTTGGCCGTGGTTTTTTCTGTTGATGCGTTTTATCCGTATTCGATTTAAGGTTGTTTAAATATGATTTATCTCGCTTCCAATTCACCAAGGCGTGCAGAACTTCTTGGTCAGATAGGTGTCTCATTTTCACTGGTTAATGCTGCGGTCGAAGAAACAATAAAAGCGGGAGAATCAGCTGAAAACTATGTATTACGTTTGGCGCTTGAAAAAGCACAAGCCGGATTTGCAAATAGCGACCGCAGCAGATTGGTATTGGGTGCAGATACTATTGTGGTGATTGACGGGCAGATTTTAGAAAAACCCGTCGATCAGGCGCATGCCAAGAAAATGCTGCAGTTGTTATCGGGGCGTACCCATCAGGTTTTTACTGCCATTGCATTAGTCAGCGCGCAAGCTGCAAAAACACAACTGGTTAAAACCGATGTCAGCTTTAAAGTGTTAACTGAACAAGAGATCGATGACTACTGGTTAACGAGTGAACCCTTAGATAAAGCCGCAGGTTACGCAATTCAAGGTGTTGCGGGTAAGTTTGTGACAAATATCTGCGGCAGTTATAGTGCCGTTGTCGGACTGCCTCTCTATGAAACTGAGCAACTGATTAAAGAATTTAAAGGAATTGAAAGTGTCTGTTGAATTATTAATGAATATTACCCCGACTGAAACACGCGTTGCATTAATTGAAGGGGGCATCTTACAAGAGCTACATATCGAACGCCAGGCAAGCAAAGGGATTGTCGGTAATATTTACAAAGGTAAAGTTAGCCGTGTACTGCCGGGTATGCAGGCTGCTTTTGTCGATATCGGTTTAGAAAAAGCCGCCTTTCTACATGCTTCGGATATTGTTCCCCATACCGAGAGCCTTACTCAGACTGAGAAAGCCAAATTTAAAGTGGCAGATATTTCGGAATTGGTTCGCCAGGGCCAGGATATTATGGTGCAGGTGATTAAAGATCCGCTCGGTACTAAAGGCGCGCGTTTAACCACAGATATTACTGTCCCGTCGCGTTATCTGGTGTTTATGCCCGGCAGTGCCTATGTCGGCGTCTCGCAACGCATTGAAAGTGCCAAAGAGCGGATCCGTTTAAAGGCGATTACCCAGCAGTGTATTGATGATCAGGGGGGCTTTATTATTCGTACCGCTGCCGAAGGCGCACCTGAAGATGAGTTGGTGCATGACGCGGCATTTTTACAGCGTGTCTGGCGCAAGGTGTTAGTTCGTCGCCAGCGCACGAAAACCAAGAATAAGCTGCTCTATGGGGATCTCGGACTGGCATTTCGTATTTTAAGAGACTTTGTCGGCAGTAAAATTGAGCGCGTACGTATTGATTCAAAACGGACCTTTGCTGAACTGAAGGCCTTTACGGATGAGTTTGTGCCCGAGCTGGAAGGAAAACTGGAATATTATCAGGGGGCAAGTCCTATTTTTGACCTTTTTGATGTTGAAAATGAGGTGCAGCGCGCATTAGAGCGCAAAGTGGAGCTGAAGTCCGGCGGTTACCTGATTATTGATCAAACTGAAGCGATGACCACTGTTGATATCAATACCGGTGCTTTTGTTGGTCACCGCAACCTGGAAGAGACTATCTTTAATACTAATATTGAAGCCACACAGGCGATAGCGCGGCAATTACGGCTGCGCAACTTAGGCGGTATTATAATTCTTGACTTTATCGATATGAAATCCGCAGAGCATAAGCGCCGCGTCTTTACCAGTTTAGAGCAGGCGCTGGCTAAAGATCGGGTGAAAACACATATTCATGATTTTTCCCCTCTGGGCTTGATTGAGATGACCCGTAAACGTACTCAGGAGAGTTTAGAGCATATCTTCTGTACCACCTGTGAGGAATGTAATGGCCGCGGCTATGTTAAAACGGTAGAAACTGTCTGTTATGAAGTGCTGCGCGAAATTTTACGTGTTAACCGTGCCTATGATGTGGATCGTTTTGTGGTCTACACTTCTACGGCGGTAGCCGAAGCGCTGCAGGGAGATGAGTCACATAGTCTGGGGGAGCTGATTCTGTTTATGTCAAAAGAGGTTGAGATCCATGCGGAGCCGCTCTACGGGCAGGAGCAATTTGATGTGGTCATGGTGTAACTGGACTGATTTTTGAAACAATTTACTTATAAATGGTTCAGACGTTTTTCTGTATTAGTCGCCATCAAGTTATTTATTTTAGCGCTCGGCTTAACCCTGCTACGGCTTATGTTTATCTGGGTTGATGATTATAAAGAAGATTTAGCCGCATGGATAGCCAGTGAATACCAGCTCGATTTATCGGCAGCGAATATCTCTGCCGGAGTCGATTTTTCCGGGCTGGTTATTGTTTTAAATGATATCGAGCTGGCAGATTCGCCGGAGCTGCCTTTTGCTCTGAGTACTGATTATCTTTTTTTACACCTTGATTTCTGGGAGTCGCTGACAGAGCAAACCCTTAATTTTAATCGTTTCTCACTCCAGGGTGTCGACCTGACATTAAAAACATCACCCGCCTTAAAAGCTGACAGCGAATCCGGGCAGTCACTGCCTACCCTGGATTCTCTGCAGAATGTTTTTCTACGCCAGCTGGATAAGTTTTCAGTGAAGGATAGCCGTATTCATTTTAAAACCCACCTCGGGGTTGATAAAACCATTGTCATTGAAAATTTACGCTGGTTGAATAAAGGCAATGTTCATCAGGGAGTGGGCAGTGCTTTTGTGCATGAAAGTTTGCGTGATAATTCACTGCAATTTATTCTCGATCTCTCCGGTAAAAAAGGACAGGTGGATAATCCGTTGCACGGCAAGCTGTATGTGGAAGCCGATAACCTCAATATCCGCGATTATTTAAGCGAACGCGTTGCACCTGAGGTACGCATCGATGAGGCTGTTTTAGGATTGCAATTCTGGGCTGAGTTTTCTGCCACTAAACTGCTTGAGGCGCAGCTGCTTGTCAATGATAGCCGCTTTGCCTGGTCGCAGTCTGACAAACAGCATAACTGGCAGTTAAATAGCGGCTTATTGCAATTGACTAACGAGCAGGAAAAATGGCGGCTCGATAGCTATGATCTTGATATTGAAAACAATCAACAACAACTGCAGGGCTTAAGGGTCAGCGCTAATGGCACCACTGAGCAGGCTGGCTTTGCCTTTAACGGCCTATATTTAAAGGATCTTCTACCTTTTTATTTATTATATGCGGATTTGGATAAAGAGCAGCTCGCTTTATTGCATGCCTTGGAAGCGGATGCGGATTTGCAGAGCGTCGCAATAAGCAAAAATAAAACGGGGAAACTGCAGTTTGCAGCACAATTGTCAGCCTTTAAAAATCGCCCTAAAGGCGCCGTTCCGGGAGTCAGTTATGCCGATATTGAAGTGCAGGG
>JBFGZH010000087.1:0-9807 GCA_041586895.1 Psychromonas sp.
CTGCCCCTGCGCCTGCGCGAAGCTTTCCGAGACTTGTTCGCCCACTAAGCCGGTTACAAAATCATCGGCAATCACCAGGGCTTTTTGCCCAAGCGGTTTGACATATTCACCGATATTATTAATCGCATTTTCACCTTGAACGTACTTGCTAGGAGAAATAATGATTTTATCCATGCTACTTTTTCCTTCTAAAAATAGGGTTACACTGACTGAGTCACCGCGGCCACTTCAAGAGTCTATGCTGACGAAGTGGCTGGAGTCTGTTATTTAAAAATTTCAAACACTTTTTCTATCGCTACCGCGCCGGGATCTTTAACACCTTCAAGATTGTCGCTATGCAGATAAGAAGAACGTCCGGCTTTGGCTTGCAGCATCTGTGCAGTGCTTTCCGCACCGGCTTGAGCAGCTGCAACAGCCGCACTGAGGCCGCTATCTTTGAGTGCTAAGAGCGCCGGCTCTAAGGCATCAATCATGGTGCGATCGCCCACTTTAGCCCCGCCGAAGAATTTCATCTGCTCCAGACCACTCAGCAACGCTGCCGCCAAGTTCTGATGCTTGCCATAATGGGTACCGGCAGCCGTAAAGAAGATAGACAGTAAAATACCGCTTGAGCCGCCCATCGACATCGCCAGCTTCTCACCGATCACTTCCAGCAACAGCTGTATATCCGCTAACGGCAGATTGTTATTTTCCAGCTCCTGCTGCACCTTGCGTGCGCCTGATGAGAAAGTAGAGCCGGTATCTCCATCTCCCACTAAGGCATCGAGGCGGTTCAATTCGCTTTTCAGGCTGATAACAGTGGCACACACCTGCGCGACAATTTTTTCAGCCGCAGGTGATTGTGAAGGGCTAAATTGCACACTGTTTGATACTTTTTCAATGCTGATCGGCGTGGCATCATTCACTTTTATGCCGTTAGACCAGGACTCGACGCAGACAGGAGCCAGCAACGCCGTTTCTATTTCCTCAGTAAGCACCACGCAGGATAAGGAGAAGCCCTTCATATCAATGGCCGTGACAAAAGGCTTTGGCCCGAACAGATAATCCATGCTCTGCCCTAAAGAGGACTCCACAATATCTTTGCTCAGCAGGCTCATCTCCAGCGGTGAAGTGCCGCCGAGGTTATTTACTAACAGCGCATGTTTTTGATGATTGGTTTTAGCCAATAATTTTTGCGCCATCAGCTCAACCACATCATTACAGTTGTCGACATCAATCACGGCAATCCCCGGCTCGCCATGAATACCCAGACCTAATTCCGCTTTATTGGCAGGAATACGGTCATCACTCTCTTCACCGGGAATATGGCAACTGCTTACAGCCACACCGATACTGCTGACATTGTCATTACATAGTTGCGCCATGCTTTTCACTTCTTCGAGGCTGGCATTTTGCTGCGCATAGTAGCCAGCCACTTTATGGACAAAGACGGTACCGGCAATACCGCGTGGTTTTTTGCTGTTTTCAATGGAAATATCATCATTGACGATCACCATTTCCACTTTGTAGCCCAGTTTTTTTGCCTTTTCAGCCGCCAGGCCGAAATTGAGGCGATCTCCCGTGTAGTTCTTTACTATCAGTAAACAGCCGGCTTCACCTGTGACATAAAGAATGGCATTTAATACCGCCTCTACACTGGGCGAGGCAAAGACATCGCCGCAGACAGCAGCAGTAAGCATGCCTTCGCCGACAAACCCGGCATGCGCCGGCTCATGTCCGGCGCCGCCACCGGAGATAATAGCCACTCTGCTTTTATCCCAGTCTTTTCTCAGTACAACACGGATATGCTCATCAATATCCAGCCTGGTTAAATTATTCTGCTGATTACTGTAAATCAGACCGTCGATGGCATCACTCACCAGTGTTTTTCGTTCATTAAAAAATAACTTTGACATGGAAAACTTCCTTAAGATTTTATCTGTATAAATGCGTTGTACTCATCAAGTGCCGGCATCTTACCCTGATTAAAAATAATCAAGTGTGATCTCGGCAACACAATGTAATCGTTTACACCAAAAGTGATAGAAAACTGTGATCTGGGTAGCACTATTTGGGCAGTATTGTTGTTTTCGAAAACATAAAGGGAAGGTTTTAAGCCCATAACAGGCTGAATACATCGCGAATATTGACCTTGGATAGTGTACTGTTAATCCCACCGCACTATAAGCAAGCAGATAAAGTCCAAGGCAGGCTAATCAAACAGGCATATTTTAAAATAAACTCAAGAGTTTTATTGTAATCGTTTACTTTGTTACACTCTCTGCTCGGCAGTGGCTATTTTTGCGATACTCTGAGTCAACAAAGCGTTAATGAAAGCAGGCAGAGCACGAAAAAGGTGATTCATGCTGTGATAGCATGATCCAGCGCTTATTCACCGCTCTTAACCTTTGCAATATAAGCAGCACTTATGATTAGATGCATGCAGGCCCAGACTTCAATAATAGAGGTGAATAATAATGACTAAAAACTACCCGGATGCTTTATTCGATGAAATGAAACTGCTTGCTAAATTCCCTGAAAAATCTCAATTGGAAGGTATTAAAATTCACCATACCGCCGATCCGGCAATGATCGCTTCCGCTAAGTCTTTATTCGCAAAAGGCTTGATTAGTCAACCCGATGGCGGTTATTTAACAGACAGCGGACTGGAAACTGTCGATCACCTGAACCATGTTTTGGCGACATTAAGCTAATTAATTTTGAATTTCTGCCCTTAGCAAGGTACATTCAGCCTTAATATATTACCCTATTAAGGCTATTTTCTATGAAAGTTATCTCATTTAATATCAACGGGCTACGGGCTCGCCTTCACCAGCTTCAGGCTATTATCGATAAACACCAGCCAGATATTATCGGCTTACAAGAGATCAAAGTGGATAACGATGCTTTTCCCGTTAAAGCGGTGGAAGCTATGGGATACCATGTCTATTTTCACGGCCAAAAAGGTCATTACGGCGTGGCAATGCTATGTAAAAAGGAGCCGCTTGCGGTGCAGTACGGTTTTCCAACGGATAATGACGAACACCAGAAACGCATGATCATGGTTACCCTTGAGGATGAGCAGGGCGAAAAAATGCAAATTTTAAACGGTTATTTTCCGCAGGGCGAAAACCAGAACCATGAAACCAAATACCCTTATAAACGCCAGTTCTATCAAGATCTGAATACTTATCTGCAAACACACCACAGCCCCGAAGAAAATATTATTGTTATGGGAGATATCAATATCTCGCCACTGGATTTAGATATCGGCATTGGCGAGCAGAATGCCAAACGCTGGTTAAAAACCAAGAAATGCAGCTTTTTACCGGAAGAGCGAGAGTGGTTGGCGAAGCTGATGGCGTTTGGCTTTATTGATACCTTCCGTTTGTTAAATCCGGAAGTGGATGACCAGTACAGCTGGTTTGACTACCGCTCCCGCGGCTTTGATGATAACCGCGGCCTGCGTATTGATGTCATTTTGGCCACGGCAAAGCTGGCAGATAAAACCCTGGATGCCGGTATTGATTATGAATTACGGGCCATTGAAAAACCCTCAGATCACGCCCCTATCTGGACCGAGTTTGCTTAAGCACAAAAGATAAGTGGAGCTTTTGAGCTCCACTTTAAATCTTCGGCCAGGCTAAAGCGGCCACTGAGCCTATCTCCTGCAGTTTTTTTAAAAATGCTGCACTTTTAAACAAGGCGCCGGATTCAGGCAAGGCTGTAAAATTAAAATCATGACCGTTAAGCGAAAAATCTATCTGATAAGCGTGCAGATAAGCGCGATCATAAGCGGCTGACTTTTCAGCATATAAGGGATCACCGCAAATCGCGCTGCCGATACTCTTTAATGCTACGCGAATCTGATGGGTTTTACCTGTCTGCGGCTTTATTACAAACAGCCGTTTGCCCTCTTCCAGGCTGTAACTGAAAAACTGGGTAACGGCTAAGTTATTAGTGTCTTTACTTAACTTCCACATGCCCCGGCGTGATTTCTGCATGCCCCCTTTAATTAAGCCCTGCTTTTTTTTCCCTTTCTTATCACTGATGGCCAGATAGTATTTTTGTATTTGCTGAGTCGCAAACAGAGCACTAAGCTGTGCCGCTATTGATGACGATTTGGCCAACAATAAAAGCCCGGAAGTCATTTTATCTAAACGGTGCACACTATAGAGCTTGCATTGCAGTGCCCTTTCAGCGGCGACAACGACACCAAAGTCTCCATCTTCGCTGTGAAAATTAATCGCAGAGTGCTTATTGATAACCACAAAATCACTATTTTCAAAAAGCAGTGTAAAATACTGTCCATAGGGCGCTAAATTCTCAGCTGGCTGTTCAGGCATCAGCAACCTCCCTTAGCGAAACATTGCCTAATACCGCTAATAATTGCGCTAAAGAAGCGATTATTTCCGGCATATCCGGCAATTGTGCAAACAGCGCCTGCATTTGCGGATCATGACTTTCGGGGTTTGCCATTTTGCTTAATAACAACATGCTGGTTTGCAATAACTGCTCAGGCTCAGAGCCCGGCGGCCAATTAAGCGCCTGCCAGTTCACTTCATTATAATGAAAGCCGGACAGATAACCTGCTGCAAAGGCACGCCCCTGCTCAGTCACCTGCTGCTCTTGATTGAGCCAACATTGCTCCGGCAATAGCAATGCTTTTCCCTGCCGGTAATGCAATAAACAATGCTCATAAAATTGCAGCACGGCAGAAGCAAAATCGACAGCAAGCGCTTCATCGCTAAAAGATGGCTCCTTGCCGTTTGCCCATAAGCAAGGAAACCACTGCTGCAGCTCCAGCGGCTCAGGTGATGCCGCCATGGCGCAGATAACCCCCAACATCTCATGGGCTTCACGGGCGTTATTTTTTATTTCCGGGTTTTGGCAAAGTTCGACTAATGCCAGGTAGGGTTTGATTGTTTGCTGCATTGGCTTACTTCCAGATAATAAAAAGCCTACCAAAAGGTAGGCTTTCATTGTTTATTTAACTACAAATTTATTTTTAGAATAAATTATGTGATAAATCATATAGATCTTGACGGAATGGACGTTTCATCTCTTCCAGACACTCAATGATATCATGGTTAACCAGTTGGTTGTTTTGAATACCGATACAACGTGCGCTTTTACCTTCCATTAGCAGTTCAACCGCATTGGCGCCCATACGACTTGCCAGCACACGGTCAAATGCCATTGGTGCACCACCACGCTGAATATGCCCTAAAATAGTTGCACGTGTTTCAGATCCGGTTTTTGCTTCAATATGCTTAGCAAGCTGATTAACATCCGTAACATGCTCGGTAATGGCAATAATAGCATGCTTTTTACCTTTTGCTTTACCATCTGCAAGCTGAGATAACAGTTGCTCTTCATCGAACTCTACTTCCGGTACGATAACATATTCGCTACCACCGGCAATCGCCGCCCAAAGGGTCAGATCACCACAGTAACGGCCCATAATTTCAACGATAGAGATACGGTTATGTGAAGATGAGGTATCACGTAAACGGTCCACGGCATCAACAATAGTATTTAAACAGGTCATAAAACCGATGGTGTAATCAGTACCGGCAATATCGTTATCGATTGTGCCGGGAATACCGATACATGGGTAACCCATTTCACTGAGTTTTTTCGCCCCCATATAAGAGCCGTCACCGCCGATAACCACAAGTGCTTCAATACCGTGTTTTTCTAAGTTTTTAATCGCTTCACGACGCACGCTTTCTTCTTTAAATTCAGGAAAGCGGGCACTCCCTAAGAAAGTACCGCCGCGGTTAATCACGTCAGAGACTGAATGACGACTTAATTTCTCTATTTTATCCTGATGAAGTCCAGCATAGCCATCGTAGATACCATAAACTTCGATATCGTTTGCCAGACATGTACGTACTACGGCACGCACTGCTGAGTTCATACCAGGGGCATCACCACCACTTGTTAAAACACCAATTTTTTTAATCACTTGTTACCTCGACCAATTATAGAAAATTTACTGTTTACCCAAATATTTAAAATAGTTATTTGCAACTATTTGAGCATTATTATTCTAATTTTTTACAGATGCAATAAATAAAAACACGCTATCTCTCTGACCGCGTTTATTTATTTCTTGCTACTGAAATCACATATTCATTCGTTAATTTAAAAATAGTTGTTATTCTGTTGGTAAATCCTTTATATCTATTAACTTAAACAGTTTACCTTTTTTTACAGCTTATGTAGTTAGATAATCAATCAAATTTAGCATAACTACACATAAACTTATCAAAAAAACTACATTGCAAATTATTTGTAGTAATTATACAAGACTTAACATAATTATCTTACAGTAAAAATAGATATTCTTTGTTCTTTCGCAAATTAAGCCAATTTGCTTAGATTATTTATCTGCAGCCTGCAAACTGCCTGTTGTCATCTTTTTGTCGTCTTTAACCGCTAACTTATATAAACACTAAGACAAAGGAGAAAAATATGAAAAATAGAAAAAAAAGTTTACGTCAGCAACATATCTGGTTTTCGCTTTGGAACGCCAAAACACCCCAACCCGCGCCAAAATGCGATGCCCTTTATCAGCCCACGCGCATTTCCAATAAATAAAAAAACAGGTCAAAGGACCTGTTTTTTTATGGCTATCGTTAGCAGCATCAGGCTAACAGATCCGATGCCACCTTGTAAGAAGGATCTTCAAGCAGATTGATTTCCACTAAAACTCCCGCTTTATGCAGCAGTTTGCGACAATCGCGACTTAAATGGCGCACATACATTTTCTTTCCTTCGCGTATATAACGCCCGTTTAATGTGCCAATGGCTTCCACTGCCGACTGGTCGACGACACGGGAGGCGGCAAAATCAACCACCACACGCTTAGGATCGTTATTGACATCAAACAACTCTAAGAAATTACTGGTTGAACCAAAGAACAGCGGTCCGTTGACACGGTAAATTTTCTCATCGCCTTGTGCACTGCTTTCACTCACGGCATGAATATGACGGGCATGCTGCCAGGCAAAGATTAATGCCGAGACTATCACGCCGACAAAGACCGCAATCGCCAAATCTGTCATCACAGTCACAGCCGTGACCAGGACAATAACAAAAGCATCTCTTTTCGGTACCTTACGCATCATTTTAAAGGAGGCCCATTCAAAGGTACCCAGGACAACGATAAACATCACCCCGACAAGCGCCGCTAAAGGCACAATTTCAATTAAAGAGGAAGCAAATAAAATAAAGGCCAGCAAGCCCAGTGCCGCGGTAATACCCGATAAACGGCCACGACCACCGGAATTAATATTGATCATCGATTGTCCAATCATGGCACAACCGCCCATACCGCCAAAGACACCGTTAACCATATTCGATGCGCCCTGAGCAATACACTCTTTATTGGCACGACCACGGGTGTTGGTCATTTCATCCACCACAGTCAGAGTTAATAACGACTCGATTAAGCCCACCGCAGCAAGGATCAGTGAGTATGGCAGAATAATCTGCAGTGTCTGCATGGATAAAGGCACAGCAGGAAAGGCAAAGGTTGGCAGAGTACCGGCAATAGTGGCATTTTCATTGCCCGACATACTGCGTAAGAAATCAACCACGGTGCGTGTATCCAGGGCTGGAATAAAGTAAACCAGTAGCGTCACCACTACAATGGCCACTAAGGTTGAGGGTACCGCAGTGGTAAACTTAGGCAGGAAATGAATAATGGCCATAGTCAGGAATACCAGGGCGAGCATAATATACAGCGGCGGGCCTTGTAACCATTGTAGTTCGCCGGCCGCATTTTCAATTTTAAACTGTCCGAGCTGCGCGGTGAAAATGATGATGGCCAGACCATTAACAAAGCCGATCATAACCGAATGGGGCACCATACGGATAAATTTACCGAGACGGAATACGCCAAATATAATCTGTAACAGTCCGGTCAGCAGCACGGCCGCAAACAGATACTGCACACCATGCTCAGAAACCAGCGACACCATCACCACGGCCATCGCCCCGGTCGCACCGGAAATCATTCCCGGACGCCCGCCAAAGGCAGCAGTTATCAGACCCACCATAAAAGCGGCATATAAACCAATCATGGGTTCAACGCCGGCAACAAAGGCAAAGGCAACGGCTTCAGGGACAAGTGCAAGGGCCACGGTTAACCCTGAGAGCACATCATTTTTAACACTGCTCCTAGTGAACTTGGGAAATTCAAACACAGTTTATAATTCCTTATTTAATGCTAATAAATTAGCCGCGGATTATAGCTATTTTTCAAGCTAATAGATAGCGACGATGGATGATAGTCACGGATTATTGCGACAATTCAGTCTCCCTTTCCCAAGCCTGCTGATGATACTGGTAAAGCTGATTAGAGCCTAAATAGTTTATCTTTACCTGCTCCTGCTGCTCATAAAAGCCCTTATTAAAGACAAAAGCTGCCTTGAGTAGAGGGCTGGTCAACCACTGAGTGCTCACCGCGAGTTCATCCTGCTCTTGCAGACGCCTGCTGGCAGCTGCGCCGGCTTTTGTGGCTATCGTCCAGCCCCACTCACCAAATGAAGGAATATTTTGGTGGTACTGCTCGACCTCGGTAAATCTTGCCTGCTGTATAGTTTTAGCTATTGATATAAAAGCATTTTTAGCATGAAATGGCGACGTCGACTGAACCACGAAAGCACCATCGCCCGCCAGCAGGTGATTAAGGCGGTAATAAAAGTTCACACTGTACAATTTATTCAAATCCGGGTGACTGGGATCGGGCAGATCGACAATAATAGTATCAAAGAGCTGTTGCTGCTGTAATAAACTATCGATGGCGATAAAGGCATCGTGATTAATCACAGTAACCCGTTTATCATTAAAGCTATTTTGAGTGAGCTGCTGGATTTTATCTGCCAGGTATGCAGGTAAAACCTGTTGCGGTGCTTTAAATAAGGCCACTAACTGAGGGTCAAGGTCAATCAGCGTCACGGCTTTGGGTTGCCATTTTAAAACCTCGCGCAGGGCCAGGCCATCCCCCCCACCAATAATCAGAATATTATCCCGACGCGCCGAGGCCTGCATCGCCGGATGCACTAAAAATTCATGATAAATCTGCTCGTCTAAACTGGAAAACTGCAGTCGCCCGTTAATATAAAAGTTATAAATGGGCTCCAGACCGCCGCCTAACTGGCGCTGCGTAAACACCAAGTTTTGATAAGGGGTTTGTGTCTGATAGACAACCTTATCCAAATAGAGCATATTCTGCATCTGTTTTTGCCAGAAGCCGCCATATTGAAAGACCAGCACAATCAAACCAGTTAAAAGAACATGGCCTAAGGCTAAACTTTTAATATATTTGCAGCGCTTGTGAAAACGCAGTAAAAACACAAAACCGGCCAGCAGGTTAAGCGTTGCCGTCAGCGCTGCAGCCTGACTTATTTCCAGATGCAGCATACACAACACCCAGATTGCCGCACCGATTCCGGCGCCGATATAATCCGCGCCATAAATAGTGCCGGCATTATGAGCGAGGTGATGGCCGTACACCGCTTCGCGAATACGCGCGATCAACGGAATCTCCATACCAATCAGAAAACCCAGAATAAAGGCAAAAAGATAAGGCAACTGGGTACTCAGCCAGCTTATTTTCGACAGTATCCCCCCCCGCGGCAGCGCATCGACAGGAATTTGATAAGTATCGGCAATTAACTGCGGCAGTGTCTGGCTAAAGCCGATAACAGAAGCAATAAACAGGGTCGCACTGCAGCCGATAAATGCCACCGTCAGCTCTAAAACCACAAAGCCCAGAAAAGCATCTTTGACTTTTTTAGCGGCAAAGGCACCTAA